>JAADFV010000213.1 GCA_013152695.1 Chloroflexota bacterium
GAATTGCTGGCAGCAGCCCAGGCCATTGACTTTCGGCGCCGAGAGCTCGACCCCGACGCCTCTTTGGGGCGAGGTACTGCTGCCGCCTACCGCCTCATTCGTGAACATATCCCCTTCTTCCCCGAAGATGTGGCCCTGGCGCCCTACATGGCCAAGGCAGCCGAGCTGGTAGCCCAGGGCACCCTACGCGAGGCCGTCATGGCGGCGATGGAGGCATAAGTTCTCTCCCACCCTGCCACGTCACTCTTTACCCTCGCCAACGTCATTATCTCAAAGCGAAGTGCACTGGCGTGCCTTCGTGCCATCTACTAATATTTCACAAAGGAGTGCATGATGGAAATCAGTGAAATTGTACGTTATGCTCGTGGTGATAAACCGGCTGAACTCCTCTTAAAAAACGCGCGCGTGGTTAATGTTCTCAGTGGTGAAATTACCCAAACCAACATCGCAATTGTGCATTCGCGCATCATCGGCATGGGAGATTACGAAGCCGACGAAACAATCGACTTAAAAAATGCTTATGTGGCACCCGGTTTCATCGATGCCCATGTCCACATCGAAAGCGCGATGACGCCGCCCTCCGAATTTGCGCGAGCAGTCGTTCCCCGCGGCACCACCGCCGTCATTACCGATCCGCATGAAATTGCCAACGTTTTGGGGATCGATGGCATTCGTTTCATGTTCGAAAGCGCCAAACATGGGCCTCTGAGCATGTATGTCATGGCCTCTTCCTGTGTGCCCGCCACCGAAATGGAAACCAACGGTGCCGAGCTGCACTGGTATGATTTGGTCTCTTTGCAGAACGATCCCTGGGTACTGGGGCTGGCCGAAGTCATGAACTTTCCCGGCGTGGTCAATGGCGACGACGAAGTCCTGGACAAGCTCCGTATCTTCCAGGATACCGTGATCGATGGCCATGCTCCCGGCTTGAGTGGCAAAGCATTGAATGCCTACATTGGCGCCGGCATCCGCTCAGACCATGAATGTATGACTCTGGAAGAAGCGAGAGAGAAACTTCGCGCCGGCATGATGATTTTCATTCGTGAAGCAACCAATGCTCATAACCTTAAAACACTACTTCCCCTGATCACACCCATCAATCAACACCGCATTTGTTTTTGCACTGATGATCGACAACCGGCGGATTTGCTGGATCAGGGCCATATCGATTACATGGTGCGCACGGCGATTGCCGAAGGCATCGATCCGATTATCGCCCTTCGCCTGGCGACGTGGAATCCTGCCCGCCATTTCCGCCTGCACGACCGCGGTGCCATTGTACCAGGTTTTCGTGCAGATTTAATCGTCTTCGACGATTTGCAGGCGCCACGGCCACACATGGTCTTCCGTGGCGGCAAACTCGTTGCCGAGCAGGGAAAAATGCTTCTCCCCCGCCGCGAATTGCCCCGTCGCGGCCTCCGCCATACCATGAATGTCGCCTGGGATAAAGTGGATTTACGAATTCCCGCCGAAGGAGAAATGGCACGGGTCATCGGTGTTATTCCCAACCAATTGCTCACGCAACACCTGATCGAGCCCATTCCCCACAAAAACGGCTTTGCCCAAACTGATATCGAACGCGATATCTTAAAGATGGTCGTTATCGAACGGCACCAACACTCCGGGCAGGTGGGTAAAGGCTTTGTGCATGGGATTGGCCTCAAGCGTGGAGCCGTAGCCTCGTCGATTGCGCACGATCATCACAACATTGTCGTCATCGGCGTAGACGACGACTCCATGATGTGGGCAGCCAGACGTGTGGCCGACTTAGGTGGGGGTATCGTCGTCACAGATGGAGAGCACATCATGGCAGAAGTCCCTCTCCCCCTCGCCGGTCTGATGAGCACCGAACCTATCGAAGTCGTACGCAATCAGGTCGATCAGGCCCTGGTCGCGGCCCACGATCTCGGTTCACCCTTGCACGACCCCTTCATGGCCATGAGTTTCCTTGCCCTCGAAGTCATCCCCAGCCTGAAATTGACAGACCGGGGATTGGTAGACGTAGACAAATTCGAATTCGTCTCTTTATGGGTGTAGAACAAGTACCCTATCACAGAATGTACGATATTCTTCGGAGTCTATGGCCCTAACCCGGACAAGCCGGAACCAAGAAGGCCGGGAGATGGGTAGACCGGTAAACCTGTAAACCAGGACTGAAGACGACACCTCGCCGTACTCTGCCGTCTCCCGTCTTCCGTCTCCCTCCCCTTGCGGGCGATATCAAGTCCTGCTGCTTGCTCCCTGCTTCTTGCTGCTTCCTGCTCCGACGAAATCTTCTTGCTCAGGGAGCTAAAATCCGACTAGAATGGTACTAAACAGCCAACATGGCCTCTATTTGGGCTGAATACGCCGCCGTGACCACACCGTAAGGCTGGCCAAGATCACCAATAACCCTGCCAGTAGCCACTCCAACGCCCGGAAGCGATCCGAACTAGGTTCGACTTCGGGCGGAGAGGCTGGCATGGCTTCAGAAGCAGTGCTTTCCTCGGCAGACACCTCTGGGGCAGAAGGAGCTTGGGCGGTCTGCTCTTGCTCGAGCGCGGGTACCGCCCTATCCTCATCGCTCGCACTTTCCCCCTCGGGCAGGGCCTGCGCCCCTAAAGCCTGGGCCGCGGGCGCCACTTCTTTCTCGACGCGAGGCAATGCTTCCGCGCTTTCGGACAGTGCTTCGGCCGTGGCATTCACCGGCGGCGCCAGAGCCACAGCTTCGACCTCTTTCGTGACCTCCACAACAGGCGCTTCTGCCACCTGCACCCTTTCAGATTTCGTTGCCAGCGGCTGCGCGCTCGGCGAGAAAAAGTCCAACCCCAGCACAACCAACAACGCCACGGCCACCGCTGCGGTCGCCAGGGGCATCAGGCGGGGAATCAGGCGAGCCCAAAATCCCGAATTTCGCGTACTCCTTACCCGACCACCAGCAGCCAATACTTGCGCTTCCGAGAGAACAAAGGCTCGCGGCACAGGCACCGACTCCAGTTCCGCTAAAAACGCCACGGTTTGTTGCATCTGCACCAACTTGCGACGCAGATCGGCATGCTCGCGTAGGGCCTGCTCAACGCGTTGTTTTTCGGCAGACGTCACTTCCCCATCGATGTATGCGGATAGCAATTCATCAGTAATGGAAGTGTGGTCGGAAGAGAATAAAAAAGTCATAAAATCAGATCAAATGGGAAGATGTGGTGCATCTTTTAGACGATAACGCGGAGGTAAATGTTCCTCTTGCTTTTGCAAGAGAAGTCGTAGTTTACCACGGGCACGGCTTAGTCTCGATTTTACTGTACCCAGTGAGGTACCCATTACCTCAGCAATTTCATCGTAAGCCAACCCTTGCACGTCTGAGAGAATGACGACAGCACGTTGCTCGGGTGGCAATTGATCAAGAGCCCATTGCAAAACTCGCGCCAGCTCTTGCCGCTCGACATGTTCATCAGGCCGTTCGCCGGGGTCGGTCAAGCGCCAGGTATGCTCCGGATTGACAAGGACATCATCTAAATTCGAGGTAGGACGACGTTTAGAGGCACGGAGCATATCGTAACAAGTGTTTGTGACTATGCGCAGCAGCCATGACTTGAACGACCGCCCACGAAAACTACCTAAAGCTTTATACGCTTTGAGAAATGCATCCTGAGTGGCATCAGCCGCGGGCTCAGGTTCCCCCATCAAACGATAGGCCACATTGTAGGCCAACGATTGATATTTGAGCACCAGTTGGTTGAAGGAGGGGAGATCACCTTGTTGCGCCGCGGCTACGAGTTGCTTTTCATCCATGCGCATGTCTCTTTCGGAACATCTTTTGAATAAGAATCTCGAACACACGCACTTTTGTTCCTACTTTTCCCGCGTTCCCATACCTGGTTATTACCAGAACGTCGTTCGCCAAGGGGAAAAGGGTTAGATTCATCAACGGATAAAAACCTGAGGGATAAGAGGCTTTAGCACGAAATAAGCTATAGCTTTTCAGGAGCTGCTTGCAAATAGTAAGCTGTGTGATTTGACGAGGGCGCCAAGCTTGGATATACTCGATCCTGCGCCGAAGTGGCGGAATAGGCAGACGCGACGGTCTCAAAAACCGTTGGAGATTAGCTCCATGTGGGTTCGAGTCCCACCTTCGGCATTCGTAGATAACTAAGGTTCATTTTGCCAGCTCGAAAACTTGAGAAATCAAGTTCGTTTTTGGCAGAAAGCGCTGGAATAACGATAAAAAGTATGCAGCAATCTAAATCTAAGAATGAACCGTAATTTATTATATCAACAAATGGGTCGGGCTGCCAGAGAATGCCTGATGTAATTGCATCAGGTGCTTCACTTCAAGGGAGCCCGACTTCTTATTCAGGGATGAAAGCTCGACTATGACACCGAAACAACAAAAACTTTGGCTCTTTACTGTGGCTGGCCTTCTTGCCGGCTTCCTCCTCGGCCTGGGGATCGGTCTCCAATGGTCTTCCTTAACCGCCGAAGCCGCCATCAGCGAGTTAGCAGGAGATCAGAAAGATGACTATGTCACCCTGGTGGCCGTAAGTTATGCTCAAGACGGCAATTTCGAGCGGGCACAACAGCGCTTAGCCGAAATCGACGCCCCTAATCTGGCCCAATTAGTAGCGGGTGTCATCGAGAGAAAGGCCCACGGTGCAGGAACGAATACGGATGTCAGTGCTTTAGCCCAATTGGCTCACAGCCTCGGTGTGCAAGAAAATGTAATTGGCGCCTACCTGCCTACGGCCACACCCATACCACAGCCGACCAACCCGCCCGTTCCCACCCCCACACCCCTTCCTCCTACGGCCACACCCATCCCTCCCACGGCAACCATGCCGCCGGCCCCAACAGAGACACCCACAGCCACGCCCGAACCGGCAACAGCAACGCCAACCCCTG
>JAADFV010000214.1 GCA_013152695.1 Chloroflexota bacterium
CTTCGGTTTTTCTACCGCTTGTTGCCCCAACATTCGTAGGAAAGGTTGAAGCTGCTGTCGATAGAAACGCAGGGTCTTGGGCGAGAGCCGACGGGCCTCCGCGTCGAGCAGGAATGAGTCACAAGCAAGCATTAGAGCGCTACTTGTGCGATCATTCTCTTTAAGTATAGTAAGCTGGTCTGAAATCATGGTTCCAATCTCCCTTGCTGGAACCACAACATGTAGTGGTTTCAATGTGCTAGAACCACTACATATAGTAGGTGAGCCGCCAGGGACTCGAACCCCGAACCCGCTGATTAAGAGTCAGCTGCTCTGCCAATTGAGCTAGCGGCCCGCGAATAAACAAATTATAGACGTAAACACAGCCTGTTGTCAAAATCATACAGCTTGACATCCGGGCAGTTCTGTCGTAGCCTTGCAGTGTCATTATTATCCGCACCGGTAACCCGTATTTCAAGTGCAACATTATGTCACATCAACGCCCCCACGGATACGTCAGTAAAAGCATTATTCGTGTTCGCTACGCCGAAACCGATGCCATGGGCATCGTTCACCACAGCCGCTACATCCCCTGGTTCGAAGTGGGACGTTCCGACTGGTTGCGTGAGGCCGGCCTATCTTACACCGAGTTCTCTAACATGGGCTATTACCTTACTGTGGTGGAAGTTGGTGCTCGTTATCTCAAACCCGCTCTCTATGACGAGCTGGTAACCGTACACACCTGGGTGGGTGAGATCAAAAGTCGGGAGTTAAAAATGGAGTATGAGGTCGTGAATGCTGCGGGCGAGTGCTTAGTCACCGGCTTCACGCGCCACATTTGCATTACTCATGATGGTCACCCCACCAGATTACCGCAGGTGTTGCAAGACTTGGTTGCTAAGCTGTCAAACGCGACCTGACAGGATGTTGCAGGGTTGTCGAGTACATTTACAAAACTATTGAACGTACCATGCCCCGATCAAAACATGAATTTGTCAAATTAACCTGCTCAAATTGTGGTAAAGCCATGATGGCCGATGCCTGGCGAATTGTTGATACGCAGGAGCGGCCAGATTTGCTGACACGCGCCCGCCAGGCAAAGCTCAATTGGGCTACCTGCCCGGCCTGCAAAAGCCGCACACGTATCGATGTCGTGACCGTCTTCTACTCTCCAGGCTGGGGTATACCTGTGCTTGCCACCCTCAGCGAACCAATCCTCGACGAGGATTCACCCATCAATAAAGAGCTCAGGGCCACACTCGCTGAGCTGGAAGACAAGTTGAGACCAAAGATAAAACTGGTTTTGTCTAGAGACTTGTTACTCATCCCCAAAACCCAGGAACCGTTATTCCTTGCCGAGAACCTGGAACAATTGCCCCAAGAGTACCTGAGCGAGTGGCAAAAAGAGTATCTCGATGCCTTGGAAGATGACCCCGGATATGCTCATTTCCTGCTCACATCCTATTCGCGGCTGATGAAGTTTGGCAGTAAAGACTTAAACCCCATCTATACGGCGTTGTTTTGGAGGACTTTGTTTACTGGGAATTTTAACAAAGAGCAAGGGCCTGACCTAATCGAATACGCCTCCCTGGTGTCAGACAAACAGAGCATCGAATTTCTGCGGGAGCATCCTGAATATCTTAGCGAAGATGGGGATGAGAAGATGATCGAAATACTGAACCACCTGACCGAGATGAATGCAAATTTCTTGGTCGGCCAGGGCTGGCGCCGTTGGAGAGCTTTGGAGATTGCTCGCACTGAGGGTCTTGACGCTGCCAGTAAGTTTCTTGACAAACTTTCCAGCCTTTTCCTCGATCTTATGCCCCTATTTTGGACACTCGATAAGATCGAGACGACAGAGAAAAAGATACAATTTATCGATAAGCACCCGGAATTATTCGGTGAGGATGCAAAATGGCTATTGACCCAGTTGCTTCAACAATATTTCTGGATGGAAGATACCAAAATGGAAGCAACTATAGAAAAGTTCATCTCCTTACATTATATTTACCAAGAACACCCCGGCAAAGATTCGCTAGAGAAATTGAGCCATTATGACGAAATCGTCATGGCCGCCGTGATCAGTTTCTTTATGGCTGAACCGGCCGAGGCATGGCACATGTTGGAAACATTGGACATCTTGTTACGGGCCTCAGCACTAGAGGCCATCGAGCAAATGATAGAAAAAGAGGCGAGTAAGGAAAACGCATCGGGACTGATGCTTAGTGAACTGTACATTTACCGAGATATTTTATTCGTTGCTCACTATGAGGGAAGAGATAAGGCTTTAGTAAAATTTCTGATCGAGATGGAGCTGAAGGAAGAGGAACTTGAAGAGTGGGCGAAGGAGAAAAAGGAAGAAGAGGAAGAAGAGGAAAAGGAATCAGAGTAATTAGTCTGCAGCTGCTTCCTTGTCCGTATGCTTCTCGTCATCTCCCAATGGCGGTGCAGCTTCCATTTTCTCAGATAGCTGTGCGAGCACATCTTCCTCCAAAGGAGGCAGATCGTCCAGGGAACTGAGGCCGAAATACTGCAAGAACTCGAAAGTAGTGCCATACAGAATCGGTCGACCGGCCTGCTCCAAACGCCCTACCTCTTCGATCAGACCGCGATGCAAGAGTGTGCGAATCACGCCATCACTGCTCACGCCGCGAATGGCCTCGATTTGAGGACGGGTGACTGGCTGTCGATAGGCGATGATGGCCAGTGTTTCTGTGGCTGCTCGCGACAGCTTGGTACTCAGATCCAGGCCCAAATAGGCTTCGATGACGTCTGCGGCCGCCGGTGCCGACACCAATTGCACAGCATCACGGTGCCGCTGCAAACGAATTCCCCGCCCCGCCAATTGTGCTTCTAGCTGCGCTAGGCCGGCCTCGATGCGGGCAAGGGGTAAGGCGAAAGCCGCGGCCAGACGCTCAACAGGAGCAGGCTCGCCTACGACAAAGAGTAATGCCTCGAGAAAAACTACCAATTCTTCATCCGTTATGTCAATAGCAGTTGTTTCTTCCTGCATTTCTGCTATTGCGCTAAAGATTTCCGCTGTCACCGCCTGCGAATCTGTCATCTAGAATGCCTCGGGATAATCGCTATGGCGAATACGGACATCGAGCTTGCCCAATTTCAGCCCCATGCGCTCTTCGATGATCTCACGAGTTACCAGCATCACCTCTTCGGTTTTCATGGGCACGTCGATTTCCGGCGAGGTTTCCACGTCTAAGACCACATCGACGAGGCTGCCGCGAGAGTGCACCGTGGGTGTAACCGTGATAATATCAGCCAGTTGATCGAGATGCCAGGCCAAACGCCGGGCGATACTGTCGGTAGTCACGCTGGCAGCGCCATCTGCGGTCTGCAAACGCACCAATGACTCGGTACGCCGTGTGAATTCGGCCATGAGCAAAGGTAGGAATACAAGCAGAGCTGCCACAACAACGGCAATACGGGCCAGGCCGAAATTCGTGGCATCGATGGCCTGGAAACGGGCGATGTGGTTGATCAAGGTGCTGAGCTGAACTTGTAGCCAGTTCAGCATGTCCATGGGAAACAGACCTAAACCGACGAAGAACAGTAGTAATATCAGAAAAACAAGGCTGGAGATGATGCGGTTGAGATGGTTCATAGACAGGCTCCTCTATGCCCAAATGACAGGATTGTATGCAGAGATTATATCACGAGGTGGGGGCTTTGACTATGATCGGAGCGAAGGATGATGACGGGAGATAGGGGTACGCTTCGTGGGCAAAAAGATGAGGAGGAGCAGCAGGCTTAAGCCAGCCAAGCTTAGCAACGCCCCCAACCACAAGCTGCGGGGACGAAACTGCATAACGAGCTCGTGCTCGCCGGCGGGAACCGGCACGGCCCGCAAGAGTAAATCGGCGCGCCAAATGGGGACGGGCTCGCCGTCGACGGTGGCCTGCCAGCCCGGGTACCAGGCATCGCTGATGAGGACGGTACCGGACGAGGCCGCACGTGTACGCAGTCGAATCATTTCCGCTGCCCATTCCTGGATCTCGACCTCGCCGAGGCCGCCGTTCTTACTGTTCCCCTCGGCCAGAAACAGGGTCTGACGTGGATCGAAGTCGGCACTCTGCATGGCGGCCAGGGTGAGAGTGTCGTCTGGGCTGAGTTTAGCGCCAGGGATGAAGCTGGCGCGGGGCATCACGGCATTGTTACGGTAGATTTTGACATCGCCGGAGTGAATGCGTTGCCAGGAATGCCGGCTGACGGGTGGTGAGGCATGGGCCTGGCTGACAGCGTCGCTGAAAGCTATGCCCCTCACAAATAGAGTGACGTCATCACGCAGAAGTCGAATGCTAACAGTGCGCAGGATGCCGCTGTGGTCGAGCGGTACCCTTGCGACGGTATCGTGGCCGGGGGCATGATAGCGCCAGGGCACGGCGGGCAGGTCTCGCCGATGCGCCACCCCCACCGCCTCATCTGAACCCTCGGCTGTGTGCTCACCCGCGCGCAGGAGGTGTCGTTCCTCACGCCCATCAGCAAAGCTGATATCGAGGACGGCGACGGGCTCACCGTTGCTGAGGGCAGCCCCTCCCTGCAAATAGCTGATCAAGCCCACGGTGGTGACAGGAAACAAGGGCAAGGGGGCAATCTGCAGGTCGGGTTGGCTGGATGTGAGGGCTTCGCCAAAGGTGAGGTCGTAGTAGATGCCATCGACCCAGGCGTCGAAGTCCTTGTCGGTGATGACAAAGCAGACGCCGAACAAGGAGAGCAGGCGGGCATCGGGCACGGAACGCAGGGTTTCGCGCAGGCGACCATCGGCAACGACCTGCTCAGGCGGCAAGAAGAGTCCCATGCTCTCGACAAAAGTACGCGTAGGCAACACCCCGCCGCCAAAACCATCTAATGAAGGTAGGTGAAAGA
>JAADFV010000215.1 GCA_013152695.1 Chloroflexota bacterium
TCATCAACATGAGTTCCGTGCACGGGTTTGCGGGCATCCCCGGTCACTCTATCTATGCCGGCACCAAGGGAGCAATATGCGCGTGGACTCGCGAACTCAGTGTCGAACTGGCACCGCTGGGCATTCGCGTGAACGGTATCGCCCCGGGCTGGGTCGAGGTCGAGAGTCACTATCAGCAGATTCCCAACTTTGATCCAAAGGAATATGGAAAACTAATCCCTTGTGGCCGGCTGGGTGTTCCGCTGGATGTAGCCAAAGCCTGCCTCTTTTTAGCGTCTGACGACAGTGATTTTATGTTCGGGCATGTGCTCGTCATAGACGGTGGTACTATCGCTAAGATGGCCCTGCCCTTGGAAGAGCTAGACATTGATTTTAAGGATACTGCCGGTGAATGAGCGAACCCCGAGTGTGATTGTTTATGAACGTTGAGACTGCTGTGTTCGAAGCGCGTGGAATAACCAAGCAATACCCAGGCACTTTGGCTCTGGATAACGTTGACTTCGATGTCCGCCCTGGTGAAGTGCATGCTCTGGTGGGTGAGAACGGTGCTGGCAAGTCTACCCTGATGCTAATTATGGCAGGTATTCTCAAGCCAGACCACGGCAATTTAATGCTTGATGGGAATCCTATCAGCCTGCAGGATCCGCATCATGCCCAACTGTTAGGTATCAGTTTGGTGTTCCAGGAATTGGCGCTCTCACTCAATATGAGCGTAGCCGAAAACGTGTTCACCCACACGCAGCCCGTGAACCGTCTGGGCCTGATCCGATTTGAGGAAATGTATGAGGCCACTCGGCAGCCGCTGCAAGCTCTCGGGGTGGATGTCAATCCCCGTACACCATTGCGCCACTACAACCTAGCAGTGCACCAGATTGTCGCAATCGCACGGGCTATCCAGCGACAAGCTCGTGTACTGCTCCTCGACGAGCCTACTTCGGCCATTGGCAGACGCGAAACAGAACGGCTGTTTCGGATCATTCATACGTTACGGGATCGCGGAATGAGCATCGTTTACGTAAGCCACAAGCTGGACGAGGTCTTTGCCATCGCCAACCGGATCACGGTTCTCAAAGATGGAAAGCGGGTAGGTACTGTCCCTGTTGACGAGATATCACCAGATGCCGTGGTACGCATGATGGTGGGCCGGGAACTAGACAAGTCGATTCCCCCGCGGAATGGTACACGTACCAAGCCAATGCTTGAACTCAGAAACCTATCTGGACCGGGCTATGCGGATGTCAATCTTACAGCCTATGCTGGACAGGTGCTAGGACTGTTTGGATTGACGGGGGCAGGACGCACAGATCTAGCGCGGGGCATTTTCGGCATCGTCACCCCGAAGTCGGGTACCATCCTGCTGGACGGACAGTCAGTCAGCATCGACAGCCCAGGCAGAGCGATGCAGTTAGGGCTTGCTTATATCCCTGAGGATCGAAAAGAGGAAGGGCTGTTTCTTGACATGTCGCTCAAAGACAATGTAGCAGCAGCCAATTTGCACCGGGTGAGCAGGGGAGCGCTGATCGACAACAACCAACTAGATATCCTTGCCCGCGAAGCTGTACGCCAACTCCAGATCAGTACCAGAAACATCGAGCAGAGGGTGAGGTTCCTGAGTGGAGGAAACCAGCAGAAGGTCCTATTTGCCAAATGGCTGGCACGTCGCTCCAAGGTCTTGATCGCCGACGAGCCCACCCGTGGTGTTGATGTTGGCACCAAGGCGG
Source organism: Chloroflexota bacterium (assembly GCA_013152695.1). Next base: position 1,722 of record JAADFV010000215.1, read on the forward strand.
ACATCCACGCCCTGTTACGTGACCTGGCCCGGCAGGGGGCAGCGGTGGTTGTGATCAGTTCGGAATTGCCCGAGATTATGGGCTTGAGTGACCAGGTAGCAGTAATGCGAGCAGGGCGAGTAGTCGGGGTGTTTGACTCCGATCAGGCTACTGACCAGCAGATCGTGGCGTACGCAGCCGGCGCAAATGTACCCCTAAACTCTATGTGAGGTTCCCTGATGACTGAGAAAACAGTGCCCTCTGTTCCCAGAACAGACGCTAACAGAGTCCGCGAGTTTGTACTCAAATTAGTTCGCATCCGCGAAATGGCAATGGTTGTGCTCATCCTTCTCAGCGGTCTGGTGATGACCATATTGTCACCCTATTTTCTGAGCATGACCAATTTTGTCGCCATCGCACGTGGCTTTTCAATGGAAGGCATCGTCACCATAGGAATGGCGCTGTTGTTGGTTGCCGGCGAGTTCGACCTATCAGTGGGCGCAGTTATGGCACTGGCAGGGATCGTAACAGCCTGGGCGATTGTCGGCGCTAAAGTACCTTACGTTGTAGCAGTCCTGGCAGGGTTGAGTGTCGGTGGCCTAGCTGGCTGGATTAATGGCATCTTGGTCACCAAGATCAAGGTTGACCCGCTTATTGCAACCTTAGGCATGATGACGGTCGCACGCGGTATGGCCTTGGGGTTGACGGACGGGAATCCCGTTGTCAACGTACCCCTGGATTTCGCCTGGCTGGGCCAGGGCAACATAGCCGGCGTGCCGGTCCCATTTGTCGTCCTTTTTGTGATTGCGTTGATTGCTGACTTGATGTTGCGTCGTGGACGAGCATTGCGTCAGCTTTACTATATTGGTGGGAATCAGAAAGCGGCGCGCCTATCTGGTATCCCGGTTGACCGGATCATCCTCTTGACATTTGTGGGTTCTGGTGTTGCAGCAGCGTTGGGGGGCATTATTACAATGGCACGTCTCACCAGCGGTATCCCTACTGTCTCCGTCGGTGTTGAACTACAAATCATTGCTGCCTGCGTCATCGGCGGTATGAGTCTTTATGGGGGCGAAGGCAGTGTCCTTGGAGCCTTGTTGGGCCTGGTTTTCTTGGCGCTGGTATCGAACGCCATGACCTTGCTCGGAGTATCCATCTACTGGGAGGGCGTTGTCACGGGCACCATCCTCATCGTTGCTGTTGCACTAGACATGTTATCACGCAGGCGGCTTTGAATGCCTCAATCGATCGAGAGTGTTTCGGCGTATCTAGGAGGTGCTTATGTAAAGTATCAAGAACCAGCGCAATAGTGGTTTTGACACCGACCCATTGTCAATCGCTAGCATGCCACACATCAATCCAAATATTCGTCACCTTTCCATCGGTCGGTAAGGATCAATCAGAAAAAAGGAGGATCGCAATGCAATCGGAAAAAAGGAGGACCGAAATGCCCGAGAAAGAATCAGACAACAGACTGCCTCGCCGCAAGTTCCTTGGTTTGTCTGCAGCAGCCATTGGTGTTGGCGGGCTGGCGCTGGTTGGATGTACGCCGACCTCTACCACCGCTACGCCTGCCCCAGCAGGAAGTAGCCCTGCACCAGTGACTCAAGGAAACCAGACATACGTCTGGCTATGTGCGGTCACCTCGGTCGCTTTTTGGATTGATGGCCGGAAGGGCATGGAGGCGGCGGGAAAATCTCTCGGAGTGAAGACCGAGTTTCTGGGCCCGGTGAAATATGATGCTGCCCAGCAGCTCACAATCCTCGACGAACTGATCGGAAAAAAACCAGATGGGATCATGATCTTCCCCGCCGATCAACATTCTCTGTCTAACACGATGAAGCGGGCGATGAAAGAGGGGATTCCCATCCTCTGCGTAAACTCGGATGTCGCGGATCATTCTGCACGCTACGGCTTTGTAGGACCAAACAATCACGGGGTTGGGCAAGCGGGAGGCAAGATTGTAGCCAAACTGTTGCAAGGCAAAGGGAATGTCGCTATTATGACCGTTCCCGGCATCGAGGTGCATGAGAGCCGCACCGCTGGCTACAAAGATGAACTGGCCAAATACTCTGATATCAAAATCGTCGACATTGTGAATGACAAATCTGACCCTGCGTATGGGGTAACAGTCGCCACCTCACTGGTCCAGGCTCACCCTGACCTGGCCCTCATTATCGGCACCGATGCGACGGCGGGGGCTGCCATTGCGCGTGCGTTGAAAGAGACAGGCAAAGCCGGGAAAATCAAGGTCGTAGCAATGGATCGGGATCAGGACATGCTGCCATACATAAAAGATGGAACAATTTCAGCCACCCTTGCCCAGAACAGTACCCTGGAGGAATGGCTGGCCACGCACTATCTCTACTGGCTTAGAAACAACACCATCCCTGCTTTTGCCGACTGGAGAGCAGCCAACTCTCCCCAAGTGCCCCCATATACCGATGTCGGTGTGTCTGTGGTGACCAAGGAAAACGTCGATTATTACATTCGTAAGGGGTAAGTCGCATTAGGGAAGCTGTGGGGGTAGGGTAATCTTGCCCCTACGGCTTTCATATAGCCCAGTGGCTGCGCGCCAGATATCGGTGCCCAGACTATCCACTTTACCGACACGTCGCCGTGCCTGACCACTCCCTTCTGTACCACGATTCACGCCGACGGTCAGGGGCCGGAGCTAGCCATCAGCGCTCATCCCGCTGCGCTACGACCCACTCACGGGCCAGGTGGCGCTCATTCACCGGATGGACTTTCTGTGACGTACGACGCATCGGCTACAGGTACCCTGGTCGAGGGCTTGAACATCACCACGATGCGCAATTCAGGCTTAGGTTGCTCTGGCTAATTGATTCACGAACCCAGGGCTTCTATGTTTTCCATGATACGAAAACTGTGGATGAAGTCCAGCATATCATCCAGGTCGAGGAACGCGGCGCTTTTGTCACTCTGCACGTGCCGAATCTGGCCTCGCCAGCGTGGGCCGGCAGCCGACCACTCTTGCCAGAAGCGGATGACGAAGGTGCTGGCAGATGGAGTTGAGGATGGTTCAGCCATGTGGCTCGCCTCTACACAGACCCTTCGGGACCTATGAAGCCCGAAGGGTCTGTGTTCTGTCTTGACCACAAACAATTTTGTACTTGGA
>JAADFV010000216.1 GCA_013152695.1 Chloroflexota bacterium
GAGGAGGGCTGGGGGTGGGTGTAGGCCTGGGTGTGGGTGTCACTGCTGCCTCGGTGGGCAACACGGCTTCCGGAGGGGTAGAAGTCGGGGTTGTGGTAGCACAGCCCACGAGCAACAATGCCAGTATCAGAAGAAGAACACGTTGCCGGAGTGGCCTGGGTAAGGCCAGAAAATAGCTTGTTTTCACGACAGCCTCGGCTAATAAGTGAGAGATGAATCAACCGCCTCTATTGTCGTTCTAAAAGGGGGTGACCGTCAAGTACCTGCGGAACAGTCCGACTGAACGGTTACACGCCAATAAGGACGAAAATAGGACGCAGATAGCGCTGATGCCCGCAGATTTCTATATTTCTGATCAGCGTCATCCCTGTTCATCCGCGTTAGTCCGCGTCCAATTTATCAGAACAGCAGTATCCCCAGGGACTTGTATGGTAGTAAGTGCACCGTCAGGGTTTTGGCAAATTTACCAAAAACAAGATTTCTTGCCGGATAATGACATCTCAGGCAGAATAAGGCAGAAAAAGTCGTGTTATCCAGGAGTACATAAAATGGCCGTCATCGGTATTGTGGGCGGAATCGGGCCTTATGCAGGCCTTGATCTCGCCCGAAAAATATTCGATCAAACCCAGGCAGATACAGATCAAGAACATCTACCCGTAGCCCTTCTTTCGCTATCTCATCGTATCCCCGATAGGACAGAATTTTTGTTAGGATTGATCGAGGAAAACCCCGCTTTTGCTATTTCCCAAGTCATTTGGGAGTTGCATCGCTGTGGGGCGTCGGTGGTCGGCATTGCCTGTAATACCGCTCATGCCGCCCCCATATTCGGGGAAATCGTAAAGCAATCGCCACCAGCGATCAAATTAGTGCACATGATCGACGAAGTCGGTCGCTATATTCAGGAAAAGTATCCCGCATGCCAAACTGTTGGGATTCTCTCCACCACAGGCACGTGGCAGGCACATGTCTATCCTGATGCCCTTGCTTCCTACGATTTTGATGTCGTTCAAGTCGAGAAAGATATCCAGGAAAAGTATATTCATCCCGCTATTTATGCCAAAAACTATGGTATCAAAGCCCGATCAAACCCCGTGACAGACCGGGCCAGAAAAAATCTCGAAGTAGGGATTGCACAACTCAAAGAAAAGGGTGCAGAGGCCATTATTCTCGGCTGTACGGAGATCCCTCTCGCCTTTCCCGAAGAATCATACCAGGGCACTCCTCTCCTGGATGCGACCAGGATTCTCGCTCGTGCTCTGATTTTGGCCTTTGCTCCGGAAAAATTGGCGACCTGAAGATCTCTATGCTCAATCAACGAAGAAATATTCGAGTCCAGTGACGCTCCATAATTTGAGCGTCGCTGGACTCGTTTCTGTCAATCACTGCTCCCAAATGTTGCCTGCAAACCCCGAATCAAAGCCTCTTTTTCTGCGGCTGATAACCGTGCTTCTGGATGCAGCAATAAGTAGTCTTTGGGCGGCATTTCACCCTCCTGCACAGTCTCCGCCGCTTCGTTTGCTTCATTTTGGCCGCCGCGATCCCATTCCGAAACATTGAGCTTCTGGCGGCCTTCTTCGACGTGGTTCTGGATGAGCCAGGAGAGTGGGGCGATGGAACTATAGGGGGGCCAGGTGGTCTGATTGCTGTGGCAATCACCACAGGCGCGAGCAAATAGCTCTTGGGTTTGGGGGCTGTCCCACTGTGGTTCCGCCGTGACCGGGGGGTTGGTGTGATTATGTCCGTAAGGGATGAGCTGGATGCCAGCAAAGAGAATGACCAGCGCGATAAGAACGATGACTGCTTTTTTCATACCTGCTTCCTTTGTAAAAGATTGTTGATAACGGAAACAGTATAAAGGTAAGCACAAAGATTAAGGTTAAGAAGTCGTTAAGATTACAATAAGAGAATGTTGGAGAAAATGTGTTTTATTCAGGGTAGACCTTCGCCAGGGGAGACATCGTAGTCTCTATTTTGCGGCCGGCAAGTTCATAGACACTTCGAGTGATTGTGCCAGTCCATCTAGCAGTGGCATGCGATACGTTTCCAGTTGTCCGGCATCAACTGCCTGGGCGAGGGTGGGTTCCACAGGAAGCTGAGCCAGGAGGGGAACACCAATCTTGGCCGCCAGCTCGATGGCGTGGCTGGGGCCGAAAATCTCATGTTTGGAGCCGGTATCCGGACATACGAAGTAACTCATGTTCTCGACTATCCCAAGCAGTGGTATGCGCATATCCTGACTTAGTTTGACGGCCTTACGCACGATCAAACTGGCCAGCTCCTGGGGCGTGGTGACCATGATGAGTCCACGAAGAGGAAGATCCATCATCACTGTCAATTGGGCGTCGGAGGTGCCAGGAGGGAAATCGATGAGGAGATAGTCCAGCGGGCCCCAGACGACGTCGCGCCACAAATCGCTAATGAGTTGGGCAATGCGAGAGCCACGCCAGGCCACAGGATCATCAGGATTCTTGAGCATAAAATTGGCAGAAACGATACGGATGCCCCCCTTTGTGGGCGTGGGGATAACGCCTTCCGGCGAACTTTTCATGCGGACGCCGTTCAATCCGAAGAGTGTAGGGATACTGGCGCCGGTGATATCCACATCGAAAATGCCTACCTCATAGCCTTGGCGACGCAAAGCCACAGCCAACATTCCTGTTACCAACGATTTGCCGACTCCCCCCTTGCCACTGGTGATACCAATGACATGTTTGATGGGGCTAAGTGATTGGGCAAGGGACTGAGTAAGCCTGGCTTCTTCTGGGTCCAGGCTAAAACTCAAGGGCGCGGAATGGTTGCTCCCAGCTTTTTGCTGACCATTGACACCGGTGTGGGCGCGTATTTGCACGGCAATTGCCGCCACCTCCTCTTGCGACATCTCTTTGATGTCGACACCTACATGAGCGATGCCGGGAAGTGAGGCCACGGCATGATGCACTTGCGCGGCTAGAGAATCGATCAAAGGACAAGCCATGGTCGTGAGGTAGAGGGAGAGACGTACATTGGCGTCTTCGATCTCGACATCGCGAACCATGTTGAGCGTAACCACATCCTGGTGGAGCTCAGGATCGACAACCTGGCGAAGTGCGGTATAAATTTCGTCAATTGTGGGCGTCATGTTATTAACCTCTCAATAGGGAAGACTCACCGCCCGAATGGACGGTGAGTCCTTGAGAAAAAGGGGAGAGTTTTAGGCGCGAACGAGATTGACGGGGGTATCGTAGAAGCTGGCTGAGCCACCAATCGGGTCGCTCAAGGAGGCATTCTTGAGTACGGGGTCCTCGTACATGACGACGTTGGGGCAGATACCTGTGGCTCGGCGCGGATCGCCTTTCACGACTACATTGTCAATGGTGAAATCACTGGCACCATAAGCCCAGTGGCCAAAGGACCAGCTGGCCGCAACTGAGCCGGGACGGATGCCCTGAATGACCTTGATCTTTCCCGCAACTGGCTTCTTGCCATGATTGGGAAGGTTCCATAAGCCCTCAGGATTGCTGGGCGAGACGATTTTGACCAGATCGCCATCCTTGAAGCCGAGTTTGTCGGCATCCAGCTTGTTGATGAGCACATAGTTTTCTTTGGCAACACCAAGCTGGGCCCAGTAATTGCCTATGGTGCGGGATTGGCCCCCGTAGATGTGCTTGAAAGTGAAAAGATGGAAGGGGTAGTCGTTATTTTCCTGAACGAGGTCTTTGCCCGAGGCGTCTTTGATCGCCTCGACGGTCGGCAGGCCATAGAAATTCTCGCCAGTCATGCTGTGCTTACCCGCTGCCACATGATCGACGAAAATGCTGAACAATCCCTTGTAAGGATGGGCCAATTTTTCGCCTTTGTAGACCTTACTGAAGTCCTCGAAACGACCGCCGCGGTTGAGCAGGAAGACGGTACGTCGCCAGAGTGATTCATCGCCGACGACAGCTTTCCAGCGAGCCTCATCGAAGATCACCTTGGACAAGTGCCGTCGCGCCTCTCGGAAAATGCGGAATTCTTCCTCATCCGCCTCGGGAACAGCCTGAGAGCCGTCCTCTTTGTCGCCGAAGGCCAGATTGGCGGCCATGCGCAGGAAATAATCCTGGCGGGTTTTGAAGTCCATACCCTCGCCAAAGCCGTCGACACCGTAGCCGGGAAGACCCAGTTTTTCAGCGATGGCCAGCATGGCTGCTTCCATGCAAACAGGCTGTTCTTCACCAAACACCGTCACTTTTTCTACCAGCGGCTCAATGATGGGCTGGCGGAATTTGCTGGTTTTGGCCTGGATGGCGGGTGTGGTGTGGGGAGTGCCCCAGCGTTCCCAGATGGCGGTGTCAGGGATGAGATAATCGGCATACATGCTGGTTTCGCCGATGATGATATCGTCGGCAATCACCAGGGGGATAACGTTGGGATCAGCGATGGCGGCCAGGGTGGGATTGCCGGCCGGAGCGGCATAGCCGGGAGTACCTTTGTGTAGCCAGAGCGCCTTGATGGGGTAAGGATAGCCCGCAGCAGCACTGGGGATGATCTCTTGATAGACGTTGCCGGTGTAGGGGAACCAGGTGCGCTTGGCAGGATAGCCGTCACGTTTGAAGAGGGTGCTCTTCTCGTAGTGCCATTTTTCGCGGGTGAGGGTGACGCCAAAGGAGCCGAGTTTGTTGGGGTGCATACCTTTGACAATGTTGAATGGCTGACCCTTTTTACTGCCATCCTCATGCCAGTGGCTTCCACCCGGCCCCATACCTCCTGTCCAACCGGCATTGCCGACCAAGACATTAAGCATGATGATGGCCAGTCCGTTGTAATAGCCATTGGTGTGCTGGACGGGACCACGATAGAGG
>JAADFV010000217.1:0-4794 GCA_013152695.1 Chloroflexota bacterium
ATGGTTTTCGAGAAAGGTAGGGCGAGTGAAGTCGCGTGGAAAGAAGTGTTGCGTACGGGTGATGCTGTTGGCAAAATTTTCGATACGACCAGGAGGGTCGCTGCATAAGAGTTTACGAATCTGGCGCGTAAAATTGAAGTCAAGGCAACCATCCAGGCGCCCGGTATAGGTACGCAGATTATCGCTGCCGAGAGTGACTTCGCCAAAGAGCCAGCAATCAGGCCTTGTCTGCTTGCATGCCAGGCGGAATGCTGTCCAAAAGTCATGGCTGGGGCCGGCGGCATAATCCAGACGATAGCCATCGACGTCGAATTCTCTCAGCCAATAGCAGGCAGCATCGAGAATGTAGGCGCGGGCCTGAGGATGATCTAAATCGAGCTGAGGCATGCTCGGCACATCGAAGAAACAGCGATAGCCGTGTTTGTAGGTAGGAGAAAAACTGAACCAGGGGCGGTAAGGACTATCGGGGTCGTGTAAAGCTTCCTGGAATGGGGCAAATTGAGTGCTGGTGTGATTGGCAACAAAGTCGAGAATGATGCGCAGGCCACGTACATGTGCGGCTGCGATCAGGGCCCGCAAGTCATCTTTATCCCCGAAGTGGGGATCGACTTCGTAATAATCGACAACGTCGTAGCCGTGATAAGAGTGGGTTTTGAAAATGGGCGAGAGCCAGATAGCAGTCACACCCAACTCGACGATGTAATCTAGCTGCTCGAGTACGCCCTGCAAGTTACCGCCACAGAAGAAGCTCAGCCGCGAGGGGCGAAGGTAGTAGGGTGGGGCAGGAGCAAAACGATCGACAAAGATGTGGTAGACAACGGCTTCGAGCGCCCAGGCAGGCGTGGCAAAGTTATCGATGCTGTAACCGTATAGTGTGCTGCTGTCGAGAGGATGCTCGAGAGTAAGTTCTTGACTCCACACATCGTAAGCGGGCTCATGCGCTCGCCAGCCCTGGATGCGATAGCGTACATGCGTTCCCCATGGCTGTTCCGGAATCTCTCCCTGCCAAATTTCTACATAGTCCCACAGCAAGGGTTGCCAACGAGTGTCGGTATGCAGCAAGGGGACAACAAAGCCATTAGATGCCTGACCGAGATGTCCGGCCGGATCGCTGCCATCGCAGGTAACGTAGGCAGCGATCCGGTCGACGAGTACATCCGGCCCCACCGTGACCGATATTTGTACTGGTTGGTGCGGCTGAGGATGTAATGGTTGGATTGCATGGCCATGGCGTAGCCCCGACCAGCGCTGGCGCTCATGCTGCAAGACACCTTCGTCTGCTTCGAGCACGCCGAAGATAAAGTCTTGCATGAGAGAGGAAGGATCGGAGGGGGCAGGCACGGGAGTGTAATCTGTCATTCTGTCCGCCGTTGTTTAGCCTTTGACCGCGCCAACGGTAAGGCCACTCTGCAATTGATCCTGGACGAGATAGAAGAGGATGAGGGTGGGAATAGCAGCCATGAGGGCTCCGGCGGCAAATGGTCCCCAGTTTTGCGAGAAGCGGCCGCTGACGAAAAGGCTGAGACCTACGGCAAGAGTGTAGTGTTCGGTGCTTTTGAGCATGACGCGGGCGAGGAGATAATCGCCGTAAGTGCCGATAAAGGTGAGGATGAAAATAACGACAAGAATGGGCCGTACCAAGGGCAGGATGATGTAGAAGAAGGTTTGTAGGGAAGAGGCGCCGTCCATCTGTGCCGATTCATCGAGGTCGCGAGGAATAGAGTCGAAAAAACCTTTCATCAGCCAGGTATTGAAGCCCATAGCTCCACCCAGATAGATGAGAATCAACCCTCCCAGCGAATCGATGCCGACAATTGGGTAGTACTGCCCCAATTGTCGCAAAATCAAAAAGAGGGCGACAATGGCCAGGATGTTGGGAAAAACTTGGGCGAGAAGAATGGTTTTGAGCAGAGTTTGCCGGCCGCGGAAGCGAAAACGAGAAAAGGCATAGGCTGCAAAAGAGGTCAGCGTCACGACCAAAACCGAAGTGACGATGGATACAAAAAGAGAATTCCGCATCCAGAGGAGGAAGGGAGCATCGCCTTCGGGATTGGTGAGAATGTCGCGATAATGACCGAAATTAGCGCCGGGCGGGATGATGGCGCGGCTGGCGATGGAACTGGCAGGATTGATCGAGGCCGAGAAAATATAAATCACAGGCAGCAGAGCAAAGGCAATGGCAAGAAAGGCCACGGCCATACGCCAGGCTATGGCGATCTGTCTTTGCCTCTTGAGGGAAGCGGTGTGAAGGAAGCTAGACATTCTCTGACACCTCCTCTAACATGCCTGTGTAGCGGAAGTTGAACAAGGTAATGACGGCGATGACGATAAAGATGAGGATGGCGATGGCTGCTGCCAGACCATAATCGGCGCCACGCCCCCCGGCAAAGGCGAGCCGGTACGTGTAGCTGATGAGGATATCAGTGTGGCCGGCCGGTGTGGGCGTACCACTCATGGGGGGACCGCCTTTGTTGTAGAGGTCGATAATAGTAAAGTTGTTGAAATTAAAGGCAAAGGAGCCAACCAGAAGCGGCCCGACCGAGATCAGTAAGAGGGGCAGGGTGATACGCCAGAACTGGTAGATGCCGCTGGCACCATCCACGATTGCTGCCTCATAGATGTCGCGAGGGATGGCCTGCAAAGCCCCCGTCGTGATCAGGAACATGTAGGGAAAGCCCAACCAGAGATTGACGATGAGAATACCAATCTTCGCCCAAAGGGCATCGGTAAACCAGCCCGGATTCCAGGTTGTGCCGATGATGCCGAGGATGGGATTGAACATCCCTCGCCAAATGAGGACGCTAATGAAGGCAGGCAAGGCATAAGGAACAATCAGAAGCACGCGCATCGTACGACGCCAGGGCAACTCTTCGTGATTGAGAACGATGGCGAGGAAGAGTCCCAGGGCAAAAGTAAGCAAGACACTAAAGAAGGCGTAAGCAAATGTCCAGCCGAAAATGAGAAGGAAGGGTCCCCGCAATTGCGGGCTTTCAATAATCCGCGCAAAATTCCTGAATCCTACCGTCGTAGGAAAGCCCGGCCGCAGAACCTCGCCGTCGTCTGCGGTAAAGGTGCCATCGATCGCCTTATAAACTTTGCCCGTTTCCTGGTCGATCATCGCATCCTGTTCTGGATCGTAGACGTAGCGCTGGGCAAGCTGGGCCGCTTCTTTCAGCGATTTGACCTGCACCCCACCCTCTTCGGGGCCAAAAACCTGGCCCTGGAGGTCGGCCAGAGCCTTGAAGAGGTCTTTTTTAGTCAGGCGCTGGTAGCCTTCGATTGTGGTCGGAATACCGTTTTCATCCAGCGGCCCCAATCCCGGCACCTGATCAGGCGTGAGGAACGGTTCGCCTGGTTTGGCAAAATAGGTCGTTCCATCCTTTCCCTGCAACCATAAGGCGTACTGCCCGTCGGCTGTGCGGAAAGCGGTCCAGCTAAAAACCAGCGCATTTTCGGGCAAATATTGCTGTGATTCGAGCTGGTGAATCGCCAGCGGTTTTTCGATGAGATGGCCATCACCATAATTGGTAAAGGCCGTGTAGACGGTGAAGAAGACGGGGTAGATATGCAGCAGGACCATGAAGGCCAGTCCTGGAGCAATCCAGCGTAAAGGCAGGGCCGAGCCTCGCAAAAAGACGTAGTTGAGGAACAGAATAACAAATGCCAGGACTGCTGCCAGGGGGCCGGCTCCATCATAGATGAGGTGATAGATCATCCAGATGCCCCAGGCATCCAATAAAGTGAGGAAGACCAGGCGCAAAATAAGAGCGGGTAGGTTATCTGCCAGGGAGGAGAGGGGGCCAAACGGCCCCCCCTTTTTTCTGGCTGTCTTGGCAGCCATGGCTATTAGCCTCCAGCAATCGTAGCGCGGATTTGTTCGGCCGCGTTCTTGAAGGCGACGTCAGGGTCTTCAGCCTGGTTGAAGATGAGCGTAATCGCATCACCCCAGGAGCCCCAGACAGCCGACATTTCGGGAATGGCGGGCATGGGCAGGCCGTTGGCGCCGGCAGCAGCGAAGGCAGCGAGATCAGGATCGTCGATGGCTTCGCGCACGGCCTTGAAGGCGGAGGGACGTGGATCGGCATCGAAGATAGCCTGCATCACCTCGGGTGTGGCAACGAATTCGTTGAGGAAAGCTTCGGCCAGAAGTTTGTTTTCGCTAAAGGCACTGACCATGAAGCCCTGCACACCGAGGAAAGGTTGGGCGGGCTGTGTCTCAGCGGGAATGGTGGCAATGGCGTAGGGGATGCCGGATTCGCGAATGCGGGGCAGGGACCAGGGGCCGGAGATCATCATGGCGGCATCGCCCGATTCGAAGAGGACATGCATGGTCTCCCAATCGACATCGGGGACGAGGTGGCCATCTTTGACTGCTTTGTCGAGGAATTCGGCAGCAGCAAGGGAGCCGGGACTGTCGAGACCGACATCGTCGGGGTTGTAGTTGCCGTTTTCATCGACGCCAAAGACATAACCCCCGAAGGCGGTCATGAGGGGGAAGAAGTGGTAGGGATCGCCCACTTGCATGACCCACCCCTGTTTGACTTTACCTTCGGCTTCGAGTTGGGCGGCGATGTCGATGAGTTCATCCCAGGTGGCGGGGGGCTCGGGCACGAGGTCGGGGTTGTAGAAGAGGGCGACGTTTTCGGTGGCGTAGGGCATGCCGTAGAGCTGGCCTTCGTAGCTGAAGGCTTGTACGGCAGCAGGGAGGAAGTCATCGGGATTGGTGAGTTCAACAGGTTCGACAATGCCACTGGTGACGAGTTCACCGAGCCAGTCATGGGCACCGATGAAGAT
>JAADFV010000217.1:4820-7901 GCA_013152695.1 Chloroflexota bacterium
CGGCCAGTTTCACCTGGTCACGGATGTCGCCAAAACCGACTTCCTGGACGGCGACGGTGACACCGTATTCATCCTGGAATTTGGTGGCAACGTCTCGCATGACGGGGGCACGAGTGTTGTCTGCCCAGATCACGAGGTCGGCATCGGCGCGGGTAATGGTTTCTGGTTGCTCGGCGGTGGGCACAGGGGTGGGGGTGGGTTCCTCAGGCGTAGCCGGAGGAATGGGTGTGTCGGTAGGGATGGTCGGGGCTTCGGTTGGGACAGGTGTGGGTTCGGCTTTGCCACCACAAGCGGCCAAGGCAAAGACCGCAATTATGATGACAAGCAGAACAATCCAGGTTCGACGGAACATGACTTCTACTCCTTGGTGTGAGAATGGTGAATAAAAAAGGTAAGCCAGAGAGCAAGGCCGTGCAGACGATCAGGTGGGCTATCTCTGGCAGGGGAATCAATTATGAGGGGCCGGTGGGGGCCCAGCCGATTGACGGATGATGAGTTTACATGAGACAGTTGTTTGTTTATTAGGCTTGACTCCTGCTTGAATGGCTTGAATAAGAATAGAAGTAGCTTTTGCCGCCATGACCGCATAAGGCACAGCCAGTGAAGTCAGAGCGGGGGTGGTGTTGGCTGCAAGGAGAGAATTATTGGTACCGATGACAGAGACATCTTCAGGGATACGCAAGCCTTGCTCTTGCAAGGCGCGCATAATGCCAACGGCCATGAGATCATTGGCAGCATAGTAGGCGGTGGGGGCCAGTTCCCCCAGTCGTGCCATGCGACGCACAGCTTGTCTGCCGCCATCCTCTACAAAAAAACCATAATCGATCCATTCAGGAAGGGGTTCGATACCGGCTTCCTGTAGCGCCAGCTGATATCCACGCAAGCGCTCCCTGGTGACAAACACATCTGGATCACCGCCCACATAAGCCACGCGCCGGTGCCCCATGCCCAGCAAGTATTGGATGATCTTATGCGTGTACACTGCATCGTCGCTATCCACCCAGGCGATATCATCATGGTTTTCTAGCGGCTTCCCCAGAAGCACGAAAGGAGTTTCTTGATTGCGCAGAGCGGCGACAATATCGACATCGAGGCGATTGCTAAGCACAAGAATACCATCGGCCTGGCGGGAGCCTACGATGTCGAAAAGCTGGGTGATTTCATCGGAATGACCGCCACTGCCCCCGACCAAGACTCTGTACCCGTACTTGTATGTGACCTCGAGCAGCCCCTGCATCACATGGGGGAAGTAAGTATCTTCGAAATAGCCTTGAAAAGCGTGCGAAATGACGATGGCAATGGTGTTGGTGCGCTGCATGCTGAGTGAACGGGCGATGGCGTTAGGCTGAAAGCCTAATTCCTCCGCCGCCTTCAACACTCTTTTCCGCGTAGAATCACTGATCTGGCTTTTACCAGAAAATACTCGACTGACTGTGCTCGGGTGAACACCCGCCTTATTGGCAACATCGCGAATAGTAGACACAGGGCTTCAGACAAGGGAGAGTGTGGGGGTTGAATTTGTACGTGCAACCGTTTGCATCCCTTCGACCATTTTATCTGCAACCGGTTGCGTTGTCAAGTAGATTCGGTTCCAAATTTCATGAGCGGCTCATGAGTCTGATTCAACGCAAATGCTGTGAGGGGGTGACCCTGTAGCAATTTAGTCGGCGCGGACCAAGTGCGTCGCACCTGCCGAGGTGCGACGCACTTGACTAAACGGATACAACCTCTGAGGGGGTAGAAAGGTTGAACAGATGTGCGGATTTGGGGTACACTGGAACAAGGAACAGGACACAAACACAGTTCTGACTCCTCCCATCCTTTCATTTTTCGCCATCTTTCAGCCTATGTCCGTACCTGTCACCATTATCGGCGCCGGTCTTGCTGGTTCCGAGGCCGCCTGGCAATTAGCCCAACGCGGCATTCCCGTTCGACTCTACGAGATGCGTCCCGGCAAGAGCACAGAGGCGCATCGCACCGATCTCTTTGCCGAGCTCGTCTGCTCCAATTCTTTGGGCGCGCAAGCAGCAGAGAAAGCGATGGGCCTGCTCAAGGCCGAGCTCCGCCGCTTAGACTCACTCATCCTGCGCTGCGCCGATCGCAATGCCTTGCCTGCGGGTGGCGCCCTTGCTGTCGGGCGCGAAGCATTTAGCCGGGCGGTAACCGAGGCCCTCTTGACACATCCTCTGATCACCGTGATTCGAGCCGAAGTGATAGATATTCCCCAGGGCCCCGCTATCATCGCCACCGGCCCCCTCACCTCTCCGCCTCTGGCTAAGGCGATTGCCGCTTTGGCGGGGGAGCATTACCTTTATTTTTACGATGCTCTTGCCCCCATCGTCACTCTCGAATCCATCCGTATGCCGCCGGCCTGGCGTCAATCTCGTTACGATCGTGATAGTGGCGACAGTGCCGGTGATTACATCAACTGCCCCCTGGACCGCGACCAGTACGAGGCTTTTGTGGCCGCCTTGCGCGAGGCCGAACGCATTGAGCTACGCGAGTTTCGAGCGCGAAGACGGGCGCTTTTTCGAAGGCTGCCTGCCCATCGAGGTCCTGGCCGGGCGCGGGGATGATGCTCTGGCCTTCGGGCCTATGCGGCCGGTTGGGCTTAGAGACCCACGCACGGGTAAGCGACCCCATGCGGTCGTGCAACTCCGCCAAGACAATCTCGCAGGCACACTCTACAATCTCGTCGGCTTTCAGACCAACATCAAATGGCCGGAACAGCGACGTATTTTGCGTATGATCCCCGGCCTGGAGGAGGCCGAGTTCGTACGTCTCGGCCAGATGCATCGTAATACCTTCATCAATAGCCCCAAACTCTTACGTCCAACCCTACAATGGCACGAGCGGGATGATCTCTTTTTCGCCGGACAGATTATCGGCTCTGAAGGCTATGTAGGCTCCACGGCGGGAGGGCTCTTGGCAGGCATCAACATGGCCCGGCTGTTACAGGGTCAGGAGCCGGTTCCCCTGCCTCGCGAGACCATGGCCGGTGCGGTATTCCATTATGTGACCCATGCCGATCCGGCCGAATTTCAGCCTATGAAGGCAAATTTCGGCCTCATGCCACCCCTC
>JAADFV010000218.1 GCA_013152695.1 Chloroflexota bacterium
TGGCGCCCGGCCAAGACCATCTTGCGCTTGATTGGGGGACGGCAGACGCACTATGGTGTGAGGCCGGTGGAGTAACTCACACCAGCGACAGAAATGATCTCAGGGTGAGTCGATTGATGACTCACCCTTTTTACTGGGCAAATGGAGGCAGATCGACAGTGCGCGCAGCGCACAGACCAGCTGTAGCCCGGAAAACCTGTAAACCGGAAAACCGGGAGGGGGCGGCTTCACCCATAACCGGCCTGGTTTTCTGGGTTACAGGTTTACTGGGCTCTTGTGCTATGAGTCTACATTGATGCCAATCTGTGTCCTGTTTTCGGAACAGATGTTCGGGAGAAGTTAAGGGTTAGGGCGCCAGGGTCGAGCGGCTGGTCCGCCGATGTCGATAAGTAAATCCTGCCAGACACGCGCCCGATCTTCTTCGCTGTCAAAACCCAAATAGGCCACCTCTTCCACGGGTTTGCCCTTGTCGTTCAAACGTGTAATGCGCAGACGCAGGGCTGGCTGAGACTGCATGCCAAAATAGAGCTCACCTGCTTCCACTTTTTTTAGCTCCTGCGGTGTGATGAAAAGGTACCACATCCCCAGGAGTTGGGAGGGCGTCTCGCCCAAAAGAAAGCGGGAAGGTGTCTGCCGGGCCATGATCGCATGCTCACGGGTTTCAAAGGTGCGGTAATAGGCGATGAGGTGAGTGAAATCTTCCTCTTTTCCCTCCACTTCCAGGTGGCCGCTGACATGCAGAAGCAACTTGTCTGCAGGCCATAAAGGTTGTTGGGGAGAAGTAGGAGGAGCGCTGGCGGTGGGGATAAAGTGAACATAATAATGGCGCCGTCCCCACGATCTACTGATACGCAAGCAGATAACAATCCCCACCAGCAACAAGCTGATGCCCAAATGGCGCGAAGTCAGGCCCAGAAGCGGTGTTAGCAGCAGTAAAAAGGCGACAAGCCAGGTAAATAGGCTGGTCTCGAGCCATTGATGGCGCTCGAGATCGTACAGCCACTTGAGATAGGCACCAAAGAGTCTGTGTATCATGCCCAGAGGAGTCAGGCTGCGGCTACTTCTGTTCCGGCCATAATTGCTTCAAATTCGGCACTGTCTACCGTTTCCACTTCGAGTAAACGTTGTGCCAGTTTTTCCAGTTTGTCACGATGGGCGAGAATGGTCTCACGGGCACGCTCGTGGGCTTCCTTGATGAGATGTTGCACTTCATCGTCAATTTGTTCAGCTATCGATTCGCTGTAATTGCGTTGTTCGCTGATCTCGCGGCCTAAAAACATCAGTTCGTCTCGTTGTCCGAAGGTGAGTGGCCCGAGCTTTTCACTCATCCCCAGGCTGGTTACCATCGCCCGCGCCAGCTTGGTCACTTGCTCCAAATCGTTGGCAGCACCGGTGGTGATTTTTCCGAATACCACCTCTTCTGCGGTGCGACCGCCCAGGAAAAAGGCCAACTGATCGCGGAAGCGGTTCCGGCTTTCGATCGCTTCTTCATTGGGTAGAGGCATGACATAGCCACCGGCCAGGCCGCGTGGGACAATAGTCACTTTCTGCACGGGATCGGTATGTTCGAGAAAATGGCCGACGACAGCGTGCCCAGCTTCGTGATAACTGATGATCTTCTTTTCGGCGGGGGTCATCAAACGACTACGGCGTTCGGGGCCCAGATGCACTCTCTCGATAGCTTCTTGCATTTCGGCCATACCGATGAGCTGCTTGTCACGTCGTGCCGCCAAAATGGCCGCCTCGTTGATGACATTTTCGATATCGGCGCCGACAAAGCCCGGTGTGAGGCGGGCAAGTTTATGCAGATCGACATCCGGCGCCAGGGGTTTGCCCCGTACATGCACTTTGAATATCGCCTCTCGTCCTTTGACATCCGGGCGATCCATCACGACCTGGCGATCGAAGCGGCCCGGGCGCAAGAGGGCGGGATCGAGAATGTCGGGGCGGTTGGTGGCAGCGATGATGATGACACCACTATCCGTCTCGAAGCCATCCATTTCTACGAGAATTTGATTCAGGGTCTGCTCACGTTCGTCATGACTGCCACCCAGTCCTGCGCCACGATGCCGTCCCACAGCATCGATCTCATCGATGAAGACGATGCAAGGGCTGTTGTGCTTGGCCTGTTCGAAGAGATCACGCACACGGCTGGCGCCCACACCGACGAACATTTCCACAAATTCCGAGCCAGAAATAGAGAAGAAGGGCACGCCCGCTTCGCCGGCAACAGCCTTGGCCATGAGGGTTTTGCCTGTGCCGGGATGCCCGACCATAAGCACGCCTTTAGGAATGTGGGCACCCAGCGAGGCAAACTTCTGCGGTTCCCGCAGAAATTCGACAACTTCGGCCAGTTCTTCCTTGGCTTCTTCCGCGCCGGCGACATCATCGAATGTGACGGTAGGCTTGTCGCTGGTGATCATGCGGGCCCGGCTTTTACCGAACGAAAACGCCTGATTGCCTGCTCCCTGCGCTTGCCGCATGATAAAGAAGAAAAAGGCACCGATGAGGACAATCGGCAAGATGGTGCCCAAGATGACGCCCCAATTTTCCCAGCGACTGGGCGGGCTAAAGGTGATGGCCACCGTTTGCAAGACTTCAGGCGAGACGCCTAGCCCGATCAGTGTTTCGGTGAGGCTGACACCGCTCTCCTTGCGGGCTCGACCGATTTTATCATTATTCTTGTAGTGAATTTCTAATTCATCGCCCTTAACCTGTATAGCTTTGATTTCGCCACTCTTGATTTGATTGGCGATGACATTCATGTCTGTGATTTTGACTTCATTGAGGCTACTGGAGTTGCGAGAAATCGAGGTAAAGAGAAATGCTCCCAGCAGGGCAAGGAGGATGAGGTAAACTAAACCGTTACGAAAAGAGGGTGATCCCATAGTTATTTGACAATTGATTGAGTTGGGGAAGGGTATATTTTTGGATAAGGTGGGGTGGGGTGCCCCTGAGGTTTCTTCTATTGTACCATTTTTTAGGGAGATTAAAGGAATGTGGCGTGCATTCAGGGTGAGGGGTGTGGGGGGCAATTCCTCTGTTTTTTCTTCCTACCAGTACGGTTTTGCAAAATAAGGCGTCCCAATAGATGAATACACCATTCCTTTTTCTCGCCATGGAGGTTTCTACCAATGAACATAAAAAAGCATAGATGGTTCCTGTTTCTACTCGTCTTGAGCTTGCTCCTATTGCCGGCGACAGCGGCGTTGGCCGCAGGTGGCGATCAACCCGATGCTCTTGACGTCACTTTCTCCGGGCCGATTCAAAAGATCTCGGAAACTATACCTGGTGTCTGGAAGATTGCCGGCCGCCGTGTTCTCGTGACAGAGCAGACACACTTCCGTCCCGACATCTCGGAGATGGCCGTGTGCGACACGGTGCGAGTGTTCGCCAAGCCCGCCCGTGATCATCTGGAAGCGCGTCTGATCGTCAAAGAAGAATCTCGTCCGCGTCTGGTCAGGGGCGAGATCAAAGCCATGGAGGACGGGTTATGGACCATCGGCGATAAAGAAGTGATCGTCGATGACGAGACCGAAATCACCGGTGATGAACCCGATGTGGGTGACTTTGCCCTGGCGCGTGTGATTCCCACCGATGCCGGGCTCTTGGCCAAACACATCCATGTCAAGGATGCTCCTCCCGAAGGCCGTCCTGTCGCATTCAAGGGCATTGTCAACGATATCCAGGGTGATACCTGGTTGATCGAAGTTGGTGACACCGTAGTGCAGGTGCTGACCGACGAAAATACCCATATCCTTGGTGATCCGGCGGTAGGTGATCGGGTAGGCGTACGTGGCTTCGAGCAGGCCGATGACACGGTGCTGGCCCGCCTCATTGCGAAGCTCGACGAGCTGCCGGTCGACACCCCCTTCAGCGGCTTTGTCACCGAGATTTTGCCCACCACCGTGGCCGAGCCAGCGCAGTGGATATGGTTGGTGAAGCGGCCCGCCCAGGGTGAGCATGAAGAGATGACCTGGACCGTGATCGTCACGGAAGATACCCGCATCAACGTCGATCCTGCCACAGTAGAAGTCGGCGCCTGGGTCAAAGGGGCTGGTATCGCCGTCACCGATGAGACAGACAGCACGATTGTAGAAGCGAAGATAGTGCGGGTGACGCGACCTCCTCGGGTTGGCTTTGGCGGAGAGGTGCAGGCGTATCCCGACCCCACCTCTCCCGATTACCCCCTGGGTGAATGGCAGATTCGGGGACGCACCGTCGTCGTCGATGAAAACACCCGCATTCGCGGCGAAGTTCCCACTGAACCCAGCTATGCCGCCGGCTACGGCGAGCTCCAGATGGATGGGAGCGTCAAAGCCTTGGTCTTCGCCGCCCGCTAGACCCTAACTTCTTCTCCTCACTTCACTTTTGTCTTCCTCGCTCCATTCTCTCGCACCAAGCCCCTGGGCACCCCCCAGGGGCTTTGGTTTTTATTACTGCTGGCCATCCCATACTTGGAAAGCAAGGCGCATCACACGGGATTTAGAATGTGCTCACAACCGCCACCCAACATGGTGAAAATCGCCATTCGATGGTATAATAGAATGTCAGTTCTGAAGAACGGCGACATCTTATTATTTTGACTGAAAGGACAAATTATGGCGGAAGACCGCAATCAAGACTACGATCTAAATGCTGATGACCTGGAAGAGGATAGCTATGGGGGCATAGGCGCGGTGCGGCCGATCAATATCGAATCGGAAATGCGGGAAGCATACCTGGATTACGCCATGAGCGTGATCGTCTCGCGGGCGCTTCCCGATGCCCGCGA
>JAADFV010000219.1 GCA_013152695.1 Chloroflexota bacterium
TCCAGAGCGGCGATAAAAGAACGGAGATCGTGAATGGGAGGCATATGATGATTCCTGTAGGATTGATAAAAACATCACTGCATGTAAGCAGCAAGAAGGAGGGAGACGGAAGACGGGAGGCGGAAGATAGCTGGGCATCCTCGGCCGAACTTTATTACTCTACCAGTTTACTTTCTTCCTTTTACCTTTTTCCTTTTACCCAATTTTTCAGGGCAATGAGAAGCCATTATCGACGGCTTCGTTGCAAAAAGCGACCGCGACCAGGTTCGGCCAGAAACTCACCTTCGCGAGCGATAACCTGACCCCGACTGATAGTCACTTCCGGCCAGCCGACCAGTTCCAGGCCCTCGTAAGGCGTCCAATCGACGTTTTCGTGCAAGAAGTTGCTTGAGAGGGTGACACGGCGGTCGGGATCGAAGACGACAAGGTCGGCGTCAGCGCCAATGGCGATCTCGCCCTTGCCCTGAAGGCCGGCCAGACGCGCCGGTGTGGTGGCACAGATATCGACCCAACGCTGGGGTGAGAATATGCCACGGCGCACGCCCTGGTAAAGCGCGGACAGACGCATCTCGATGGAAGGAACGCCGCCAGGAATGTGGCTGAAATCGCGGGCCAGACCCCGTGCTTTTTCGGTGCGCGTGAAGGGACAATGATCGGTGGTGATAATTTGCAGATCGTCATGCGCTAATGCCTGCCACAAAGCATTCTGGTCGGATTGAGAACGCAGTGGGGGAGAGCAGATAGGTAGGGCGCCGTCCACGCCCGGAGCGTCATACGCGTCCTCAGTCAGGAACAGGTATTGAGGACAGGTCTCGGCGGTGACGGGCAGTCCTCGCGCCCGCGCCGCCCTGATACGCTCTAGCGCGGCTTCGCAAGAGACATGAAAGATGTGCAGAGGAACGCCGACGAACACGGCAATGTCGATCACACGACCAACTGCTTCGCCCTCTAGAGCGGCGGGACGGGAACGAGGATGCCAGGGGGGTGTAGTATGACCGGCGGCAAGATTGCGGGCCACCAGGGTCTGAATCACATCCCAGTTTTCAGCATGGATGACCGGCCAGCCCCCTACATTACGAATTGCCTCCAACGCCCGCAGCAGTTCACCATCGTCCAGACGAAAATCATAGGCGGTATACAGCTTGAAGCTGGTGCAACCGGCCTCATAGACGGCAGAAATCTGATCGAGTTTCGACATCTCGGCGGGGCCAATGGTCATGTGCAGGCCATAGTCAATCACAACTTGTGGATCAGCTTCGGCCCGACGTTTGGCCAGGGCATGGAGCAAGGTTTCCTCCGCCTCTGGTTCCACGAAATCGATGATAGTGGTGGTGCCACCCAAAGCCGCCGCCCGTGTACCTGTGAAAAAATCGTCTGATGAGAACACACCACCGCCGATAGGCATTTGCATGTGTACGTGGATATCCACGGCGCCGGGGATGACGTACTTGCCCTGGGCGTCGATTTCTTGTTTGCCAGAAAGACGTTCGCCGATTGCGGAGATACGATCCTGACGAATGCCGATATCGGCTTGATAACAATTGTCGGCGGTAATAATCGTGCCGTTTTTGATGACAAGGTCGTAAGTCATGAGGGAATGAAGAATGGGAAATGCGGCTTAGCCCTCACAGGTTTCAAGCTGTGGAGGGATGAATAAGACGGGCCAGATCAGCGGCCATGGCCGTAGGGTCTGCTGCCTTCCAGATATTACGCCCGACCACAGCTCCTTTGGCACCAGCCTGCATGGCAGCAGCAACCATCTCTAAAGTGGCGGAGGGATCACGTCGGTGGGGACCACCTAGCACCACAACGGGAACGTAGCAAGTTTCGATGACGTATTCAAATCCCTCGACATAGGGAATCTTGACCCAATCTGCTCCCAATT
This sequence comes from Chloroflexota bacterium, assembly GCA_013152695.1. Next base: position 1,886 of record JAADFV010000219.1, read on the forward strand.
CTGCAGCAACACGGGCAGAGATGCTGATTGCTTCCAGCGTACGATGCTCGGGACCACTATCGAAACCACCGGGGACCATTTCTGCCATAACTGGCAGACCCCAGGCATGCGCCTGGCGGATCACGGTGGCCAGAGTCTTAAGAGTTGCCTCTTCCACGGGAGAAGCGGGAAAGGCGGTGACACAGAGTGCATCTGCACCCAGGCGTAAGGCGTCTTCGACTGTGTAGAACTGGGCTCCGGGCCCCCCTTTTGGCCCCAGTACCGACGCAGCCCCATCCATACGTAAAACTAGTCCCACCGGCGCCAATACTTCTGCAAAACGTAGAGCCGTACCGTAGCTAGCCATGATCGCGTCGACACCGCCGGCAATGATCTGGCGCAGCGTCTCCCCGAGGCGTTCGATACCGACATCTGGCCCGGAGATCATACCGTGATCGGTAGCGCAAATAAGGGTATGGCCGTCAGATTGAAAGATGTGGTGTGTGCGACGTGTGGTCATGATGATTGTCCTTGGCTGGATTACGTAGAGTATACCAATGGCATCCCTGGCGGTCAAAAGGGCGATGATCGGCTTGCCGCAATCTACCGTAATATTACCCCTGTCATACGGATATTTGCCTTTCAGACGTCCTATTTTGGTAAGTGCTCCTGGTGTATAAGGTTGCCAGACGACTCTCTTTTGTGTATGATGGTGACCATTCCTTTCTTGCCAGGCTTAACTTGAATCTGTTTTAGGAGAATCGATAATGCCACGATTGAGGTTCACAACACCGCTGTTTTTACTCATTTTAGCCTTGGGATTGACCCTGGGAGCCTATGGTTGGCGACAGGTACAGGCCGAACCTGACGAATACACATTTCCTTCGGATCCTTTCGGTGTATATGCGGCCCCGCGTGGTTCAACAGTGGGGGGAGGATCATTATTGAGTATTGCCGGTGCCCGCTGGATCAATCTCCATGTCTTCTGGAACGGCGTGGAAACCAGCCCCGGTGTCTACGATTGGTCTTATTATGATCGACTTTTTGCCAACGCTGTTCATTACAACTTTCAGGTAATCGTCACCGTCGAGAAAAATCCAGACTGGGCTGCCGATACCACCTGTGGCCCGATTCGCGCCGAACATTTGCCTACTTTTGCTAATTTCCTTAATGCTGCCGTGCAGCGCTACAGCGTTCCACCCTACAATGTCTTGCATTGGGCACTTTACAATGAACCAGACAACAGCGACGCCCGACACGCGGACTGGCTGGGCGGTTGTTGGGGAGACGCCAACAATCCTTATCGCGCTCCCGGTGCCAGTGGTGCCGCTTATGCAGAAATGCTCAGTTACGCTTATCCTGCCATCAAAGCCGCCAATCCTGATGCCCAGGTGGTGTTGGGTGCCCTGGCCTATGACTGGTTTGTAGGCCCAGAAAAAGGGCCCTTCGATCCAGAATTCTTGGATGATGTCCTGGCTAATGATGGTGGTGATTATTTCGATATTATCGACTTTCACTACTATCCCGATTTCGACTACCGCTGGAATGACGACGCCAACGGATTTGATCGCTACAACCGCGGCCTAGCCTACAAAGCACGCTGGATCCAAAGTGAGGTCGAGCGCGCTACCGGAGAGGTCAAGCCTATCATGTGTAGCGAGGCGGGGCAGTCATCGACCAGTCCTGACGGGGAACCGCGGGAAGAGCGTCAGGCTCGTTTTGTACCGCAAATTTTTGCCCGAGCCATGTACGCCGGACTCTATCCCTTGCTTTGGTTCGAAGGTTGGGATGAGCCGTGGTTGGTGGACAACATGGGAACGATGGGCTTGTTGACCAGCGATCTCGAGCCAAAGCCGGCTTACTACGTGTACAAAGTGATGGTGGAAGAACTGAGCGGTGCAAAATTCCTGCGTCCACGAGATGATTTATTCCTGCGCTTCGAAGGCTATGACTTTGATGTCAATGGCCACCGCAAAACATTGCTCTGGCTTACCAGCTATGACGCGGTCGAAATGCTTCCCCTGGCCATTTCACAGCCCGGCGGGACGATGCGTATTGTCGAGAAAGACGGCACAGAATCCTTTGCCACTGATGGTGGCCCCAACGATCTTGACGGCAAACGAGATGGCTATGTCGGGGTCGAGGTCTCGGGGAGCCCCCGCTACTTCGAAGACCTGACCCAACCTACTTACACCCCTACGGCTACCGCGACCGCCACTAACACACCCACGGCAACGACTACACCCACGGCCACTTTCACGGCTACCGCCACAACCACACCGACGGCCACCCTCACCCCAACCGCGACCATCACTCCTACAGCCACACCTACGAGCACACCACGCCCCACCAAGACCCCTACGGCGACTCCTCTGACCCTATCGCCGGAGAGCTACCTTCCCCTGGTGTTCCGATAAACTCTCCCTTTTCCCTCCTGAGACCTCCGCTTCTCTCCTCATGGTTTAATTCTCTATGAAACGTCTCGTCTATGGCCTCCTCGTGGTTGCCCTTCTCATCAGCCAGCTATCGCTGCAAGTGCGCGCCACCAACCATAGCAGGGAATCAGACTCTCTGCCGGCGGCACTCGCATTACCTCCGACGCTGCGCCCTTCCCTAACGCCCACCCTCACACCTACGTTTACACCCATTCCCCCGACAGAGACACCTACCCCTCTCCCCTCTCCTACCGATACGCCTACGCCCTTCCCTACTGATACCCCCACTACCCTACCTACAAACACCCCCACCACCTTGCCTACAGACACCCCTACCCCCTCGCTGCAGGCAACTGATACACCGTCTGCCCCTACCCCAACGCAGGATTCTACCCTCACGACGGCGACAGCAACCCTCGTCCCTACCGCAACCGATACGCCTGAGTCTACGGCAACAATACCTCCGCCTACA
>JAADFV010000220.1 GCA_013152695.1 Chloroflexota bacterium
ACTACCTGCGAGATCTGGGGATGCCGGGCGAATTTCCCTATACGCGCGGGGTACACAGCACCATGTATCGGGGCAAACTGTGGACGATGCGTATGTTTGCCGGTTTCGGTACGGCTGAAGAGACCAACCAGCGCTACAAATATCTCCTTTCGCAGGGAAATATGGGGCTCTCTGTCGCCTTTGATATGCCCACGCTTTATGGCTACGACACCGATGCACCCGAAGCCTTAGGCGAATTTGGCAAATGCGGCGTTGCCGTCTCCTCGCTGGCCGATATGGAAACCCTCTTTGATGGCATTCCTATGGGCGAAGTCAGTACCAGCATGACTATCAACTCGCCGGCAGCCATCCTTTGGGCCATGTACATCGTTGCCGCCGAAAAGCAAGGATACTCACGCCAGCAACTACGAGGAACCATCCAAAACGATATCCTCAAAGAGTACATTGCCCAAAAAGAGTTCCTCTTCCCCCCCCAGCCTTCCATGCGTCTGGTGACCGATACCATCGAATTCGGGAGCCACGAGATGCCCAAATGGAACACCATTAGCATCAGTGGCTACCACATCAGAGAAGCCGGTGCTACAGCCGTACAGGAACTGGCTTTCACGCTTGCCGATGGTTTTGCCTATGTCGAGGCGGCTCTAGAGCGAGGACTGGACATCGATGAATTTGCACCACGGCTTTCCTTCTTTTTCAATGCTCATAACGACCTTTTCGAAGAGATTGCCAAATTCCGGGCGGCGCGGCGCATTTGGGCTCGAGCTATGCGTGAACGCTATGGTGCCCAGGACCCCCGTTCCTGGCTACTGCGCACGCACGCCCAAACCGCGGGCGTGAGCCTCACTGCCCAGCAACCAGAAAACAACATCGTGCGCGTCGCCATCCAGGCCCTGGCAGCTATTCTCGGAGGTACGCAAAGTCTGCATACCAACAGCATGGATGAAGCTCTGGCCTTACCCAGCGAAAAGGCTGTGACCATTGCCCTGCGCACCCAACAGATATTGGCGCACGAGTCAGGTGTCGCCAACACCATTGATCCCTTGGCTGGTTCCTACTACGTCGAACAACTCACCAACCAGATGGAAGAGGCCGCTCAGCAGTACTTCCACCAGATCGAGACTTTCGGTGGTGTTATTCCCGCCATCGAAGCCGGTTTCTTCCAGCGTGAAATCGCAGAAGCTGCTTACCGTTACCAGATGGAAATCGATACCAAACGCCGCACAATCGTCGGAGTCAATGACTTTGTCGCCGATGAACCCATCGAAATTCCCCTGCTCGAAATCGATCCCGCCGGCTACGATCGCCAGGTTGCACGCCTGCAACGTGTACGGGCAGAACGCGACAACAATGCCGTGCAAAAAGCTCTGCGCGAACTGGCTGATTGTGCGCGAGGCAATGACAACCTCATGCCGCCCATCATTGCTGCCGTCCAGACCTATGCCACCCTCGGCGAAATCACCGATGTCCTTCGTGATGTCTTCGGCGTCTATCACGAGCCTGTTTACTTCTAAAGGCAACGCCCCTGACTCGACTGCCCTCATCCCTGCCCCCATTTTGTACAGGAGCAAAACTATGGATCGAAAAATACGCGTACTTGTTGCCAAACCGGGCCTCGATGGTCATGATCGTGGTGCTAAAGTTGTGGCGCGGGCTCTGCGCGACGCCGGTTTCGAAGTCATCTACACCGGTATCCGCCAGACCCCCGATATGATTGCCGAAGCTGCCTTACAGGAAGATGTCGATGTGGTGGGCTTGTCCATTCTTTCAGGCGCACACATGGTCCTGGCCCCCAAAGTCAAAGAAGCCCTGAATAATGCAGGGATGGACGACGTACTCGTCCTCATCGGTGGCATCATCCCCGACGAAGATGTTCCTGCGCTCAAAGCCCTCGGCATCAAAGGTATTTTTGGGCCGGGGACCCCCACACAAGAAATAATCGAGTTCATCAAAAAAGAACTGGCCGAACCCACCACACCTTAGACTGGTACCTTGTCAGGATTGTCCTTCCCAGTGAAAGGAAACACCGCTCCTTTGCTGTGCTGGCAGTCTTTGCTACGTTCTGTGTGGCGGATATCTCGCTTATAGCTGGCGAGGCATCACAAGGAGGACGCCAGTCATTTTTATGCAACGATCATTATGTCTCAACCCGAGCTCAACACAGTTGTCGGCCTGATTTCTGCCCTTAAGGGGGGAAACCGCCGTGCTCTCGCCCGTACCATCTCTCATATCGAAAACAATACCTCTCTCGCCCAACCCCTGCTGGCCGAACTTTATCCCCTGGCAGGTAATGCTCACATCATCGGCATCACAGGCGCGCCGGGCACCGGAAAATCGACCCTGGTCAATGGCCTGGCCGGAGATTACCGCAAGCATCAATACACCGTTGGTATCATTGCTGTCGATCCAACAAGTCCCTTTAGTGGTGGCGCTCTTTTAGGCGATCGTGTGCGGATGCGCGATCTCGCCGGCGATGCGGGGGTGTTTATCCGTTCGATGGCCACTCGCGGCAGTCTGGGAGGGCTGGCGCAGGCCACCGCCGATATTGTCATGGTGCTCGATGCTGCCGGTTTCGATCGCATCATCATCGAAACGGTGGGGGTAGGGCAGAGCGAGGTAGAAATTGCCAGTACGGCCTATACCACCATTGTGGTCGAGGCCCCTGGCTTTGGCGACGAAGTGCAGGCAATCAAGGCCGGGATTCTCGAAATTGCCGATATTTTCGCCGTCAACAAAGCAGACCGCGAAGGTGTGGAGCGAACGGTCATGGCCTTGAAGATGATGCTCAATCTCGGTACGCCGGACAAACATCAGGTCATGCACCACGGCCGCATGTTACCGCTCACCCTTCCCCCTGCCAATGACGATACACCAGACTGGACCCCACCCGTTTACACGACGATAGCCACGCAGGGGCAGGGGATTGCTGAACTCCTCAGCGCTATCGAAGATCATCGCCGCTATCTCGAGGAAAGTGGAAAACGCAAGGTGCGAGAGCATCTGCGCGCTGCCACCGAGCTCCGTATCATCCTCCGCGACTACCTTCTCGAGCAGATCCTCGAAGAACTGGGCCCCGACATTATCGATGCAACGATCCATGCCGTGGCCCAGCGTCAGCTCGATCCTTACAGTGCTGTCAAACAACTGGTGCAGCAGTATCAGGCAATACGCAGCACCTAGCACAGCCTCTATTCATCCAACCAACCCATCGTCCGTTGCACGGCCTTCAGCCAATATCGGTACAGCCTTTGGCGTTGCTCTTCGGGCATGTCGGGTTGCCAGACTTTGTCCACCTGCCAGTTTTGACGCAGATCATCCAGGCCTTGCCAATAACCCACGGCTAATCCGGCCGCATACGCCGCCCCCAGCGCTGTCGTTTCCGCCACTTTGGGGCGAATGACAGGCACGTTGAGGATGTCGGCCTGGAATTGCATGAGCAGGTTGTTGAAAACCATGCCACCATCCACCTTGAGCGCGGTCAACTGCACTCCCGAATCCTTCTCCATCGCTTCCAGTACTTCGCGAGTCTGAAAGGCGGTGGCTTCGAGAGCAGCGCGAGCAATATGGTTTTTCGTGACATAACGCGTCAAACCCACAATTACGCCCCGCGCATCAGATTGCCAGTAAGGCGCAAAAAGTCCTGAAAAAGCAGGAACAAAGTAGACGCCACCGTTATCGGGCACCTGTTTGGCGTAGTCTTCCACATGATGGGAGAAGTCGAAGAAACGAAGGTTGTCCCGCAGCCACTGCACGAGGGCACCGGCAATAGCAATCGAACCTTCCAGGGCATAGACAGGGGCATCATCACCTAGCTGATAGGCTACGGTAGTGAGCAGGCCGCTCTTGCTGGGGACGAGCGTGGTGCCCGTGTTCATGAGCATAAAACAGCCCGTGCCGTAGGTGTTCTTGGCTTCGCCGATGTCGAAACAGGTCTGGCCCACGGTGGCTGCTTGCTGGTCACCCAGATCACCGCAGAGGGGGACATTGCCGAGGGCATGACCATACAGGCGGGGATCAGAAGAGGGGCGGATTTCGGGCAGCATTTGCCGGGGGATGCCCATGATTTGCAATATTTCATCATCCCAGGCCAGGGTCTTCAAGTCCATGAGCATGGTACGACTGGCGTTAGTGACATCGGTAATGTGAACACCGCCCTTCGGTCCGCCGGTCAGATTCCAAATGACCCAAGTATCCATGTTGCCGAAAATTGCTTCTCCTCGCTCAGCCGCCTCTCTCACCCCCGCTACGTGATCTAAAATCCAGCGAATTTTCGGTCCCGAAAAGTAAGTGGCGAGGGGTAATCCCACCTTTTCCCGAAAGCGGTCCTGACCTCCCTCCTTTGCCAATTCTTCGCAGATATGATCCGTACGAGTGTCCTGCCAGACAATGGCGTTATAATAAGGCTCACCGGTTTTGGGGTTCCACACCACGGTGGTTTCGCGTTGATTGGTCACACCGATCGCGGCCAGGTCCCGGGCGCTGAGATTCGCTTTTGCTAAGGCGCCGGCAATCACCTCTTGCGTCCGCTGCCAGATTTCACCCGCATCGTGTTCTACCCACCCCGGCTGGGGGTAGATCTGTTTGTGTTCGAGCTGGTGTGCTCCTACCACATTACCCTGGTGGTCAAAAATCATAAAGCGCGTGCTGGTGGTACCCTGATCGATGGCACCGACGTAGCTACTCATGATATTTACTCCTGAGGAAAAGGTCTCGATGATGGTCTGGACCTCCATTATACTGTTCCTCAGGCGCAGGCGCTAACTCCCACCC
>JAADFV010000221.1 GCA_013152695.1 Chloroflexota bacterium
GGCCGCGAAACGCTAGTGAAGGGTCTAGCGGTAGATGAATAGCTAGATTCTTCACTAGAATTGGCACCACGTTGGGCCTTTTCGTGTTGATATTCGCATCCCTTTGATGTTTGTTGACCTTAAAAAGCCGTTCAGAATGACAGTTTTAGGGCGTATTTGTTAGGAAACAACGTCAATTATCCCTCACAACTTACGTGTTTGCACTTAGAGTACAGAAAAAACAGGGCATACAAAAACCGCGAGCCCCAGGCGTATGGAATTGCCTGGGGCTCGCGGCTTGGTGTGAGGAGTCAGTCTATTTGCTCGAGACTTTGATCTTCTGGCCGGGGCGGATCTTGTTCGCGTTCTTGATATGATTCTGCACCTGCAAGACCTTGACGGTGGTGCCATAGCGCTGGGCAATCTGGCCCAGGGTTTCGCCCTTCTTCACCTTGTGGACCTTTTCCTTCTTCACATCCTTTACTTTCTGCTTGGGTTGGTCAGTCTGGCTGGCAACCTTATCGCCACTGCCTGATCCGCCATCGGTACTGCTCGCGACGGTATCAGCATCGCCGCCGCCACTATCAGGTGGGTCTGCATTGTCAGCTGGACTATCGCAGGGGACTTGTAGAGGCTGCCAGTTGTAGATCAGGCTGGGGTTCTTGATGTCATTCATCTCGACCAGGGTGGCAACCGTCGTATTGTACTTTTCAGCAATACTGGTGAGCGTATCACCCCACATCACAATGTAGGTGCAGACGCTGGTGCTATCTGTGGCTGTGTCGGAAGCGGTACTTTCGATTGGTACTTCTTCTTCCACCGTGATCGTGCGACACTTGCGCAACTGCACCCAGTCAAAATCGAAGTTCACTTCACGTTCGACCGTAGCCCATTTCTTCAGGCCGAAGAGGTAGAGGACGATTTGCTTGCTGCTGGCTTCGAAAGTGGTGCTATAACTGCTGTAGGGACCCGGATCGGTGCGGAGATAGATATCAGAGACGGGGATTCCATACCATCCGTCCAGCTCGCTGGTGTCGGCAATCGCATCGGTGCCGTTATTGAAGCCCCAGTAGACTTCGTAGCGATAGGGGTCCTCGTCGCTATGATCTGCGGCTTCTCGAATCATTGCCGACAGACTGAGCTGATAAGTTTCGCCCTTCTTCAGGCCTTTCACGGTCTGGTAGATGCCGATGAGGCGATCTGTGTCACTGGAATCTCGACCATAGGTGTTGATTTCCAGCAGTTGTGCGTGTTTGCCGTTAGCGACCACAGGCGGCCACTGATCGTCGTAGTAGCCGTAAGCAGCGGCACCGCCGTTGTTGAAGGGTTTCCAGTAGCGTCCGGTACCTTTGATCGGTTTGAAGCCTTTCTCGAAATTACCGTTCGTGAGTAGGTTGTCACCGTCACAGACCAGCTTGGTGGTCTTAATTGTCGTCGTAGCCTGTCCTGATTCTTCAACTGCCGTTACCGGTTCTTCTGCCTTGGATTTCCCACTTTCTTGCGGTAGGGCGCCTTTGAGAGAAACTTCATCCACGTCGAAATCAACTTCACGATTCCAATCACCCCATTTCATACGGCCGGCAATGAAAATCGTCATCTCATCGCCTTCCGCTTTGATTTTTAGTTTTACATCATAAAAACCGGTGGGATTCAGGCGATCTTGAATCGGTCCGACATCGATTTCCTGCACGTTGGCATCGGCCCAATTGACCCCACCATCGTGGCTGACACCGACCAGCATCACGTAGCGCCAGGGATCACCTCCTTCAGCCAGGTCATTGGCGCGCATCAGGGCCTTGAGCGATAGCTCATACGTTTCCCCTTTGACAACCTTGACTGTCTGATAAATCCCGGCTGTGCGATTTTGATCACCAAAATCTTTCTTGGTATTGATTTCGATCAGCTGGGCATGGGAACCTTTCGCCACGGCCGGCCCCCATCCTTCATCATAAAATCCATAGCCCCCCTTTCCACCTGTGTTGAAGCATCCCCAGCCGTCGCCAACCATGCCACAACCATTTTGAGCCGTAAACCCATCCTCAAAACCGCCATTAACGAGTAACTCACCCGTGCTGTAGCCGCCAGCCAGGGTGGAAATGACGACGATCAAAAGCATTGCGGTTATTGCCAGGGTCAAAGCGCCGAGGACATTACGTTTTGCTATTTTCACAATAGCCCTCCTGTTTGCAGAATAGGGGGAAAAACAAGGCGGCTCGATCTACGAATTTATGACAAATTCCCAAAGATCTACAATAACAATGATTGTAACATCTTTATGACAACTTGTCAATCAAATATTCGTCATATCGAGCAAGTCACAATTTCCGGCCCAGAGCTGGTGCGGCAGCTCCCGCGCCCAACCCCTTGGGCACTCATAAACGTAGACGCATATCCCCCCTCGAGGATACGGCACCCCAAACAAATTCGGCAAATGGGCGGTGAACAGTGCTAACGAAGGGTCCAGCGGTGCATGTGCGGAGCATTTGTCACCCTGAGTGCAACGAAGGGTCTAGCCGTGTATCGACCGAGGAGATGCTTCGCTGGCGGTGCTTGAGGCGGACAACCCGCTGCCTACGCCTGCAAGCCTGGCACACCCACCCACTCAGCCAACTCGCCACTATTCTTCTGGGGAAGGAGGGTTCTCGCGGCAAATGCGCGTGTCATAAAAGACGCATGTCGAGTCACAATCTGGTGAAGCAGAAAGAGTACAGGCCCGGTTGGCCAACAGCAATATTTCGAGAGGGCTCCCCGACACGAGCCGACAGGCACGGGCGATAACCTGTAATTCTTCAGGTGAGGGTTCAATTCCAGGATTTACACGTTGCATTTGCCACAGAAAGAGGGCTACGGCATCAAAATTACGAAGGGATTCGACATCTTCGGGAAGGTGTTCGGGATAGTCCATACCCCTGAGATAATAGATACACTCTCCAGGAAAGAACAACCTAGTGCGAGAGGTTGCCAGGATCTTGACATCTGGCGATACATTCACAATATCGCGAAGCAAATCGATAAGTCCATCTTGTTCAGGCTGATGCCGAGCTATCAAACCTTCACATCCATCCAGAATCAGTAGTACGCGCCGAGACCATAAATAACTAAGAAGTTTTTGGCGAGGATGTTGTTCTTGTGACAAATATAGCCCTACTGCGCTAGCGATGAGGTCGATAAAACGATCTTCCGTTTGCACATTGACCATGGGTACGAGATAGGTCTCTTGGTGGATGATATCGGAGGCGTAAATAGCAGCGATTTCCTGTACCAAACGGGTTTTACCGATACCGGCAGCCCCGATTATCGTAAGCAAACGGCACTCTGGGTCCTGTAAAAGTACCATGACTTCCCTTAATTCACGTTTTCGGCCTAACAAAGGATTTGGGGGGGGCAAAAGACGCTGCGGTTGCAGTTGAATCGATGAGTGTGTGCTGATTCTACCATTGCTGATGTATTCGTAAAGGGTAGCAATTTGTTTTCCCACCATCAATCCCAATTCTTTTTGTAGCCTGTCGTGATAGATTTGATATTGCCGCAAAGCCGCAAATTGCTGTCCGCTACGCGCTAATAACAACATCAGCAAGCGCAGTGCTTCTTCATGATAGGGCTCCAACCCCAATAATTGCTCGACATACTCAATGGCCTGGGAAAATGTCCCCTGACTGAAATGATACCTCGCCAGAATATAAAGCATGCGCAGCGCCTGTAGCCGTAGCCGCTCCCGTTGCAGTCTCATCCATTCCTCAAAGACTGGGGCCTGGTAAACTTCTAACCCTGACAAAAAATCCCCGCGATAGTAAGCAACCGCTCCCTCTAATGCCGTAATTGCCTCCTGCGTGAACGATACAAACCGGTCTCCCTGTAATTGTGTCATCGACTGTTCGAATGCCTCGACATCCAGCCAATATGAAGACGTCCGGTCAAAAGTGACTGTGTCCCGCGTGATCAGCAGATGCGCACCCACTCCTCGCCGTAATTCCGTTAAAACCTTACGTAGACCGACGCGGGCGTTACTTTCAGTAGATTCACTCCACAATAGATTAGCCAATACAGAACGCGGCTGTTCGCCCTCCGTCATGCTCAGATAGCATAAAAGAGCTAATGACTTGCGGAGAGTAAATTTGGGTATGCAAATGCCGTTGAGCTTAATTTGTGGCGTTCCCAATAAGCTCAACTGAAGCTGATCAGACATTATGACGTCTTGATAGAAGCCTACAACAGAATGAAGACCATTCTGCCATTTCATTATAACGCATTTTCTACGATCTTTCTACGATCTTTTTACGTTTGGTTTGGTAATATTTTTAATAGAGAACCTGCTCTCGTATGTTCATCAACATGAAACGAGTCTCATTTCAAGCAACTGTTCCCCGACACCGCTCTTTTTGGCTGCGCTGTTGGCAGATTTGTAACCAGCAGGGCTGTTCTTCTGATGACTGGAGATTTAGCCTGGAAGACCCCCAATCTGGATTGAAGATTGGCTTCACAGACATGCAAAGTATCATCACTTTTTTGGCACTAGAGTTGGGTATCGAGGCTCATGAAATTGTTAATGCTGAGGATTAGCGTCATTCTATGACAATTTACCTCTAGCCCTCATATTTCTTCATCCTGCCACCGTTCATATTCTCCCGATCTTGCTACCGTTCCCCAACGGCTGAAGGTGATGTTCTTGACGGCGACAGTCGCCTAATCCTGGTCATTCTTAACTCCAGGCAACACCAGCGAAGCCTGCCCTGAAAGCAACCGAAGGGCATCTTACCGCGTTCCCTGTTTGACAAGACCATTCGCTTCACACAGCGTGCCATATTGGATACTTTTCCAACCAAATTTCTACTATTCTGTTTAGCTCAATATTCTTAGGATGTAGGAAACTCCGCTTGAGGAACCGACTTTTAACAAAATCGCCGGAAATTATCCTGGCCACACTTCTAACCATAGTCTTCATCGCCATCCTTGTACCATCAGCTGCCATCGCCGAGGGAGGACCACCGCCAAAGCTTCTGTGGTTTTTGGCGCCACAGATTGAGTCCGCCCTGGTGCAGGCTAGTGACGGCAATGTGATGTACCCGGGCAGTGCCGTATCCTTGCCGGTTACGGTGAGCAACGTGCAACAGTTAGGGGCAACGACGATCACCCTGGGTTATGATCCCAATGTGCTTCACCCCACCACATGCCAGCGTAATCCTGTTTTCGAAGTGGGACTGTGTAACCTGGAACTCGATCGAGATGGCAATGGTGAGCCCGATGCCGTACGGTTCAATGTCGTTTCTCTGGAAGGCGTCGATGTTCCCGCTGACAACCCACTATTTTTGGTAGAGATCAGTTGGGAGGGAGTGGGTATGCCCGGATCGGGAAACGAAAGTGTGCTCGAGGTGCAAGTGGAAACCTTCACCGATATCGATGCCTTGCCCCTCGATGTGACTGCCGAGAATGGCCTCATCACGATCATTCCTGCTGTCACTCCCAGCCCTACGCCCACACCCACCAGCACAGCTACTCCCACACCACCCATTTCTTCTGGTAAGACCCTCCATCTTCCCCTCCTCACATTTGCCGTAGGTGGCCCACCGCCCGTATTCCAATGTTACGGTTGGTGCCTACTGGGAAGCGCCCCCGGGTTGCGACGACAGCTTGTCACCAGCGATCAGGCCATCAGCGATTGGCGCCTGCGGGTTAATGGCCAAATACAAAATGATCTTCTCAAAGAAACGCCTTTCTCCGCCCTAGCCGAAGCACCTGAAGGTGCAACTGTTTACGTCGAAGCCTTGTGGCAAGGCGAGTGGCGATTGGCTTGTAAATCTCTTGTCCTCTGTAGGCAAAACGCCATTTCATCATGCAACTCCTATTCCGCTCCGTTTGCATCTCTTCACGCAAAGGAGAAATAATCCTATGTCACAGCAGACTATCACTCGCCTTGGCCTGATATTTATTATCGCCGTCTTGATTATTGTGGGCTTTAGAGCCTCGCAGGGACAGAGAGCCGTGGCAGAAGCCCTGCCCGCTCCTCAAACAGCAGATGCCCGCATAGACCAGATGACGATGCCACGCGCCCATCCGCTGGCCAGCGCCCAGGTGGATGGCGCCATCCTCACGCAGACCTTCAATCTCCATGACGGTTGGAATAGCATTTATCTCGAGGTGGAGCCCATCAACGACTCGCCCTTGATCAATGTGGGCACGGACGATCAGCCGATTATGGCGCCCAGGCTCTCCACAGTCGAAGCAGTGTTTGCTTCTCTCTCCTGCGGAGACTGCCTGGAAAGCGTGTGGACCTGGAACATTCCTTTAACGACCATGGATTATATCGTTGATCCGGCCGAAGGCCTCTGGGATGCCCCCGGCTGGAAGCGCTATTTCCCCGAGCATAGTGTAGGAGCTGCTGGTGAATCCCGCGCCTTTCTCACCAATCTATTCGATCTGCACGCCAACACCGGCTATCTAGTTAAGATCAAGGAGGGGACGGGGCCAGCCACACTAACCGTGCGCGGCTACCCGCGGGTGGCGCATCATCAGTGGCTGGCCGACTCCTACCACCTCACCGGTTTTCCTGTGGACCCGGATGCAGCCACTCCCCCCACCATTGCCACCTTTTTCCATAATCTAGCTGCCGGCCCTTCGCCCGTAGCAGAGGTACGAGCGTTGCAAGCTGACGGCACCTGGAGTATACCCCTTGACGACAATGATACTTTGGCCTACGGCGAGGCCTACCTCGTCTACTATGGCAGTAGCGATGTCGTGAATTACACGGCGCCGTTCGACATTATCAGCACTGTCGGCGATAGCCTGGATTTCACGTCCGGTTTCGGCGGCAGCAAACAATCGCTACGCGTCGAAAATCTCGCAAGCAGTAGCATTACCGTACAATTGCAGATGCTGGGACAGACAACACCAGCCGTGGCTCTGCATTACGACAGTGATCCCGAAACAACGACAGAGCCCTTACAGCCGCTTTGGCCCCAACCCGTGAGCCGTTCCCTCAACTCCGGGCAGGCAGCCGTACTCAACTTCATCGTGCCCGCCGCTCAGCAAACGACTGCTGGTGAGGCCCTCTTGGCGCTGCGCTCACCTGAGTTGGGTACACGCTGGCTACTGCCCATTACGGCCCAGCCAGGCAGCTACGCCGGTCTGTGGGTTGGCGATGTCGTCGTCAATGACGTCAGCGAAGGCCGTTTGGGCGGCACCAACGTCGAGAACGGCGAATTGACCATTGCCCTGCTGCCTCGAGATCTCTCAGGCCAGCATGGAGCGGCTCAGTGGCAGGAAATACCAGCGGGAAATATCGCCTCAGTGGCGCTTACGGCCACCCTGAGCCTGCCCACACCGGAAGAAATCGTACCCCCGCAGGCCATTAGCGCCACAACGCCTTATGTTGCCGGTTATGTCTTCATCGATAGCAACCAAAACGGCCAGCGGGACGCGGACGAGCAGGGGCTGGCCGGAGTCACGGTGACGCTGGGGACCATGACCACCCAGACCGCCGAGGATGGCCTCTACGTATTTGACAACCTCACTACCGGCCAATACAGCATCGATGCCGCTTTGCCCTCAGGCTACACCAGTGATTTTGCGGTGGTGTTGCCGCAAAGCACCACGATTAGCGATAATGCCATCCCTACGGCGGTCACTATCGCCACAGACGGTATTTCGGCTCTGGAACCGGAAGCCTATCGCCGGCAGGTGCTCTTCCCGCCTTACACTCTGCCCCAATACGATGTCGACGATAATCGCGTGGAACCCCTACTCGACTTTGGCGTCGTCCCCATTTATGATGTCTCCTTGTGGACCGGCCAATGTGGTGATCGCTGGGAAAAGCGCCGCGATTTGGAGCCGATGATCAACGGCGTTTTGTTGACGACGTTGGATAGGGCCGCGCTTAATCCCGGCTATGTGGTTGATGACCTCTTGCTTGGCACACCCTCCTACGTGCTCTACATCGAAAAACATGGGGCCGATGGCGCCGAGGGCCAAGGCATTGCCTGTGGTGAGCTGGTTGTGGGCGCCCCGACTCGCTTTGCCAACGGCAATGGCAGTGAGTTTCGCTTTCGTGTGTTATTGCGGGTAGATGAGAATGGTGTCGTCGAGTTACTGCCAGACTATCTCACCGCAGAGAATAAACGTATTAGCGCGGTGAATTTCAGCATAACCGCACCGGTCGTGGCTACGGGCGCCAATTTTGGTGACACCTCCGGCCTGATCGACTTCTCCATCCTTATCGGCCCCGATGACCCTCTCAATCCTTTCAAACACAAATATCATCCTGATCACGACAATCTGGATGTTAAATTCAATCGTATCGACTTCAACACCGTGGCCCCTTATCTGTGGGAATCCTACGAGGTGCGGCGGCGCCTGCAACTGGAGTTGACTGAGTTACCGCCGCTAGATGGAGCCAATACCACTATCGCTGCCAATCTGGATTGGGGCGGTGGTGTGTGGGGTGGCCTGTACAAAGAGGTGATCTCCGGTATCCACAAAAACGATATCACCGTACGGGGTTATTTCATTATCAAACATATCCTCGCCTGGGAGGACCTGACACCCCAGAGCTATGATCAAAGTGGGGGTGGATGATGAACAACTGGCACACCAATAATTGCACCCATTTTATACAGACAAGGAATATGATGATGAAGATACGACATTTGCGGCAGTTACTCGTATTCATGGGCCTGGCTTTGATGGTTGTTGTGCTGGGAGCGGGCAATCAGGTAGAGGCCCTCGGCCAGACACCGGCCGCACCCGCGGCCGCGCCGCGCCTGAACGCGCCCGGCCATCCCCCCTTAAGCCCGCAATCGGATCGTCTCGATGCCCTGCCTTCATCTAGGGTTTGGTTTGTGGAGACATGGGGCGCCGATATTTATTTCTGCGGAGACCCAACCATCCCATGCCGTACGATCGGTGCTACAATCAACAAGGCCAGCAACGGAGACCTCATCCTCATCGGCCCTGGTACCTATCACGAGCACCTTATCATTGATAAAAACCTAACGCTGAGCGGCAGCAGGATTGGTGACACCATTCTCGATGGCAGTAACAGCGGTCGTGTGGTAAAGATCCCCGTCTCACGCAAGGTGATACTGGAGTATTTGACTATTCAAAACGGCCGGGTGGTAGGAACTAACGGCAGCGATGGCAGCAAAGGTAGTGATGGAGGTGGAGGTTCTGCGGGTAGCAACGGTATTAATGGAAATGACGGTGGTGACGGTGGAACAGGGGGGAGCGGTCATGTCGGGGGAAATGGTGGTAATGGTGGCAATGGCCTGGGCGGTGGGGTGTATAACGCCGGGAATCTTACCATGCGTCATGTCACCGTCAGCAATAACACGGCTAAAGGAGGAGATGGGGGTACAGGCGGTATTGGTGGTCGTGGTGGCAAGGGTGGCACCGGCGGAAAGGGCTCCGACGGTCGTTGTTCGTGGGGCGGATGCTATGGTGCCTTTGGACATGGTGCCGGCGATGGCGGCCGGGGCGGTAATGGCGGTGCTGGTGGTAATGGTGGCGCCGGCGGTAGTGGCGGTGACGGTCGCGGTGGTGGCATTTATAATGCGGGTACGCTAATCATTGAGGACAGTTTGGTGAAAGAAAATAAAGCCCTCGGTGGTAACGGGGGTACGGGGGGCACTGGCGGGTTGGGAGGCAGAGGAGGGACTGGTGGGGCGGGGGGCGACTGGGACCATTGGGGATGCTACGCCGTATCCGGTGGTAACGGCGGTAATGGCGGCAGAGGGGGAAGCTCCGGCAGTGGCGGCGCCGGCGGCAATAGTGGTGACGGCCAAGGTGGCGGCATCTACAATGCAGGTACACTCACAGTTCGCAAAACCACCGTACAGGATAATGCGGAAAACGACGGCGGTAACGGTGGCAGCGGTGGTAGCAGAGGTACACCAGGTAGCGGTGGTAGTGGTGGCGCCGGTGGTAGCGGCGGTAGCGTTTGCTCCCGCAATATTCCCGGTGGCTACAACGGTGCCTCCGGAAGTTCTGGTAGTTATGGTAGCAATGGCAGTGGCCGCAGCAATGGCGAAACCTTTGGTGGCGGCATTTATAACGACACCAACAACGTGACGATCACTACAAGCGTGATCAGCGGTAATCATGCCGATGTTGGTGGTGGTATCTACAACGGAGTAGGTGATGCCACAATTAGCAGCAGCACATTCGTCGGTAACTCTGCTAGGTGGGGTGGCGCTGTGTTTGGTGGTTCCGGTACACTATACCTGACAAACAGCACTGTGTCCGGTAATACAGCTGAGGTTGGTGGGGGTTTGGGTATTCAAGGTTCTGCGAACATTATTCAGAGCACATTGGCTAACAATAGCGCCAGTGCCTATGCGGACAGCATTGCCACTGCGGGGGCAGTGCGAATAAAAAATACAATAGTATACAATACTTCTGCGGAGGAAAATTGTGGAGGGTGGATAATATCTTTAGGAAATAATATATACAGTGATGATTCCTGCAATTACATGGCGCCAAGTGATTCAATCATTCCCAACCTCAAACTGGGTGCCCTCAAAGAAAACGGTGGTCCTACCCCAACCCATGCTCTACTCCCCGGTAGTCCCGCCATCGATCGTATCCCAGCCTATGCGTGTCAAGATATCGGCAGCAGTCCTGTTACCAAAGATCAGCGTGGGGTCACCCGCCCGCAGGATGGTGATGATGACGGAACGACTAGCTGTGACGTCGGCGCCTACGAAGCGGAGTACATTCCTCCCCTTACCGTCAACACCAAGCGCGATGACGACGACAGCAATGATGCCATTTGCTCCTTGCGTGAAGCCATAAAAACCGTTGTAAGCAACGCCAATTTCGGTGGCTGCCGCCGCGGTGATGGCGATCCAATCATCGTTTTTGATCCGACAGTCCATGGCACTATCAACCTGGTTCATGGACAGTTAGACATTAACAAAAATATGACTATCGTCGGGCCAGGCGCCAAGGTACTGGCGGTCAGTGGTAATCATACCAGTCGAGTATTTAACATCACCAAGGGCCATGTGACGATTTCGGGACTGAGCATTCGTGATGGCGCCGGTGACCTTTATGGAACTGGGGTCAAAACCTATGGCGGCAGTAACACGAGGGTCGTTCTGCGTGAGTGCAGCATTAACTACAACTCATCAACACGCGAAGGCGCCGGTATCTTCAATGCCCCCAATGTCCACATGCTAATCGACAGCTGCACTATCGCCTACAACAGCACATCGAGCGTTGGCGGTGGTATTAGTAATAGTGGTGTCATGACTGTGACCAACAGCACGATTTCAGGTAATAGTGCTGTATTGGGTGGTGGTGTGCGTATAAATAATGGAAGTATATCATTGTACTTTAGCACACTGACGGAGAATAGTGCTACAAAAGGGGGGGCAAACATCCGCAATAACAATAGTACGGTCAATTTGTTTGCCACGATTGTCGCTAACCCTACAAGGAAACGCAACTGCAGCGGCACCCCCCTCACCTCTCTCGGCGGCTATAACCGTATTAGCGATACTTCCTGCCAGTTACAGAACGCGACGACTGATGATCAAGAAAACGCCACTATAGAACTGGAGCCATTGGCCGATAACGACGGGCCCACACTCACACATAAACCGGCAGGCCAGAAAAACACGACACTGGTGGATATCATGCCCCGTTTTGTGTGTGAAAGTGCTCTACAGTCTCTGGGGATGGCCAATCAGGATCAGCGAGGTAAGACCCGTCCCGCTTGGGGCATCCGCCAGGAAGGAGTAATTGTGCCCAAGAGCGAATGGCGCTGTGATGCCGGCGCCGTAGAATTGGGTGCAGCCACCCTATTGGTTTGCGGCCCGCCTTTGCTGCCTATCTCCCAGCATCTAGATCGCTGTACCTACGATGCCATCAGCACTGCTCTACAAGATGCGCAAACCGGTGACACCATCGTTGTATCAGGCGTAGTCACCGAGACTGTGACGGTAACCAAGGACGTCACCATTCGCGGGCCCCTACTCAGAGAAAGTACGCCTGGAACACACATGGGTGTAGTACAGGCATCGTTGACAGAAGCAGATGGCGATCAGGAGCCGGGATCAGTGTTCACCATTGCTCCCGATACCACCGTCACTATCAAAAATCTCAACATCCGTCATGGCGATGCCGCTCAGGGCGGTGCTATCAACAATGCCGGGAACCTGACCCTGGAGGGTGTAACCCTGTATGCCAGCCGGGCGATAAGCGGCGGCGCGGTTTACAACGGTGGTACCCTTATGGTGCAAAACAGCACCATCTATAGCAATACTGCCCAGAGTGGCGGTGGCATTTTCAATGCTGCCGCAGGATCAGTACAAGTGATCGAGGCAACCCTGACTGATAATGCGGGGGGCACGTTGTATAATGAGCCGGAAGGTAGTATGCAGGTGGGCGGAAGCATCCTTAGCAGTAGGGAGGCAGATAGCCAGTGTGGCGGTAGCACTGTAACCTCAGACGACTACAATCTCACGAATGGCAGTGATTGCTTCACCACCCCGGCCGAGCACGATATCAGCGGCGATCCCCAGCTTGGCCCCTTGCGTGACAATGGTGGTCCCACGCTAACGCTTGATCTTTCCGCCACCAGTCCTGCCGTAGAATCTGGCCCACCGGAAGACTCTTGCACGGTAACAAGCGATCAGCGCGGTAAGCCGCGCCCCTTTGATATGCCCGGTGGCGGTGGCAGTCGCTGTGACATCGGTGCCATCGAGTACGGCCCCCAGACGCTGACCGTGTGCGAAAACTGTGACGAAGAGCCGGATAACGGACGCTTCAATGACCTGCAAAAGGCGCTGAACTATGCTTTTGGTGGTGACATCATTGCCATCGAGGCCGGAACCTATACCGGTAACTTCACCGTTTACAAGGATGTAACACTAGAACACGCTGGTATCGATGTGACGACACTCAGTCCGGATCAACCGGTGGATGTACGCGCCATCCTCCAGGCCTCTGATCGTACTATTCCCGAGCAACAGCGTCTGTTATCGGAGGACCGGGCATCAGGTCTGGCGGGTACGGTGTTGACTGTGCAAGCCTTCAATCCTATTCCTGCCAGTGGTACGATTGTCGCCAGCAGTGATGTCTCAGTTACACTGCAAAATCTCACCATTCAGCATGGACTTAGTCGTTTGGGTGGCGGCATCAATAACCGGGGGCACCTCACCATCATACGCTCGACGCTGGCTGATAATGCCGCCGTCAATCAGTTGGATGCCGGGGGTAGCGTAGTGGCCGGGCAGGAGGCGCGAGGCGGCGCCATCTACAACACCGGCCAAATCACGATGACTCGTAGTACCCTCTCGGGCAACCAGGCGGAATACTATGGCGGGGCTCTTTACAACGCCGCTCTACCAGGAGATACCAACACCGCCACTGCGCTCATCGAAGCAAGTACGATTGCCGATAACAAAGCAGCGCGTCTACCGACACAATTCGTTGTATCCATTGACAACGGTCCCGTGTTCGATCCGCCCACACTCACCATCTTCTCCGGCGACATCGTACAATTCCAGAATCGCACCGGCGAGACTTATCGTCTGCTGGTGGAACCGGCCAGCGCCTGCAATACCGATGCTGTTAAAGTTGAGCCTCTTGGCATGGGGCTGTCCGCGCCCCTGATCTGCAACTCGGGCCCGGTCACACTCCATTCTGATCAGGTAAACACGCTAAGTATCGAACTGACGGTCAATCCCCTGCCTTTTACACCGGAAGCACACGCCATTTATGCCGGTAACAACAGTTCGGCCACGATTCTTCAATCCATACTTGTGAAAAGTGCGGGAATGGCCGGAGGTAATTGTATTCTGGCCTCTGCCTCTGGACATATCACCTCCCTCGGTTACAACCTGGTCGACGATGCCTCCTGCGGTCTCACTGACAATACCGATCTGCGCCCGGCGGTCATGCCGACATTGGATGCAAGACTGGGGCCCCTGCAGGACAATAACGCCATTGATTTTGAACACAACACCGTCAGCGGCTTTACCTATTCCCATGCCCTCATACCAGGCAGCTCAGCTATCGATCGTATCCCACCCGAGAGCTGTGGCGCGGGTGCGACCCATGCCATCGCCCTTGTCGCCGGTGAGAACTCTGTGTTGAGCATCAAAGCTGGAGATATCGTAACTTTCACCTATCAAGCGCATGTGACAGTAGCGTTGGATGATGGTGAGGCGAACGTCGATTTGATAGATATCCCTGCGGGGGGAAGTTCGCGCCAGCGGCAATTCAACGAAGTGGGCAGCTATACTTATCGTGTTTATGATAATGACAGTCGCGCCCAGATCGCCTATGGCAGCATCACCGTGCAAGAACGAACACGTATAACAGACCAACGCGGTGTACTCTTACCACAACGGGGCACCGGAAGAAAATTTGCCTGTGATATCGGGTCTTATGAGTTCAAACCTTGGATCGTGGGGCAACCTGTGATGCATCCTCCCTCGGCCATTATCACACAGCCGGCGCGCTGGAATGTGGGCGGCGCCGAAAGTGGTCCGGATGTACAATCCTACCACGCCTGGAGTGCCGCCGAGTCGCAAGACTACGCCTTGCGGCCGTCGCCCAACGATGGCGATGACACTATCGAGCCGGAAGAACTGGTGTCTGTATATTGGGATACCGATCCCAATCCGGCAACGCTGGTCGAGATCAGCCAGGTGGGCGTGATCGAATGGCCGGATAATCCCCAAATTCATGTTTCAGGCGCTGGCGTTGCCCTGATGCACAGTGATATCAACGATGGTTTCCAAATCTCAGGAGCACGAGCCTTCGAGGGTCTCAATCCTGCCGATGCCGAAGCGGGACAACTCATTCTGAACAGCATCTTCCGCCGCACGACCTTGCCCGCCATCGCCGGTGACTCATACTCGGTGTTGCAATGGATAAAAGGTAATCAAGCCAACGCCGCTTTGAAAGTACAGGTGGTGAAGACAGTAGATTGGAATACGCCTGGGATACGGGACATGCGAAGTGAGCGCACCCAGTGCGAGATCGGGCGTGAACTACGTTACCGCGACTTCAGCGACGACGCCGGCATCCTGCACGGCCACGAAGACCCAGAAGGAAAGTCCGGCCAGATTCTGGAAGGTGAAGCCTTTGATGGCGTACACAAGACAAGCGAACTGGCCTATGCCCAGAACACGGTCGACAACCTGATCCCACCTGCCTACAATCAGGAAACCCGCGAGGGACCGATCATCCCCATCCTCAACTCAGCACCGACTACATTCGAAAATACGGATCCAGTTAGCGGCGATCACGATCTGCGTATTGCCTGGTACCGGCCAGATAGTCGCAATGTGGCCTGGCCTGTGAAAACCGTAGGTTATCGCTGTAACTGGCCGGATGATCCACCCGAAATCGTCATTGCCAGTGAACTGGGTTCAGAAATTGGTGGCCAGGCGCAGCTAAGTACCGATGCCTACAGCGATCTCACCATCTATCATCAAGCCAATGAGGCGCTACCGGGCTATAGTCCTAACTGGGAACATGCCCTCCTGGCCGCCTCCAACCTGGGCAATCCCTCCCCTGCCCTCTACGCCCTTCGTACCGACTTACAGGATCGTGATCCTACACAGCCTGGTAATCAATCCTATGCCATGCTCAAGTATCACGATCCTCGCGAAGATGGACTGACCAAAATTGGTATCTTCAAGGTCGTACTCACCCGGCCTGCCGATCCTATCTCTAACTTCACAGCAGACTCAGGCACCGTCACCTTGCGCAGTGGTGCTTTACAGGCGCAATCAGTAGCGGCGCCGCCCAACCTGATCCTGCGGGTAAACGACGGTAATCTCTCACCGGGTGGCAATGTGACGCTGCCCCTGGAAGCCCTGGGCGCGCGTAATTTACAATCACTTTCCTTGAAAGTAACCTACGATGCTGACAAACTCATACCGACCGGCTGTACAAGCAACCGCATGGACTTTGTAGAGGAACTTAACGGGCTGCAAGTAACCAGCGACAGCCCGCAGTGGCCCTTCCATGTAGTGCATTTCCGCGCCAGTATTGCTGCCGGTACCGATGCCCAGTATTTCTGGGACTTTGGTGATGGGACCAAGCGTGTGGCCGGGGCGGAGGTCAGCCATGTTTATGGTTCCAACGGAAACTATACGGTGAAGGTAACAGTCGCCAATGGTGTCTTCGCCGACCTCACAGCCACGACGTCGGTGCTGATTGATGATACCGCCATTCCCGGTACGCTTGCCGATCTGCCGAGCACAGGTTGTCGCATCGAGCAGCCTGGTCAACTGAGCATTGTACTGCAGACGCGAGCCAAACACGGCCTTAGTGGCAACCTACACCTCAGCGACCTCACGTTTGCGGCTGCCCCTTCCTTCAATACAGATGGGGAGACGACGGAGGTGGGGTTGAGTGATATTGCTCTGTTTGGTCCCAGCTACGAAGATTTGAGCTATCACATCACGGCCGGCAACCCGGTCTATGCTCCCACACCCCTACGCGGCCTTTTAGATATCCAGCCCTGCCCCCAGACACGTGCAGCCGATGTCACAGCCCGTCCCTTCTGGAAGGATTGGAAAGGGATGTTATGGGCACGGGCAGCCGGTGATATGGAGGTACTCTACTTCTATCCTCTGCAGCCCGGTTTCTACCTGACAGACGACCATGCCCGCGCGCTGGGCCTGGTCGATAACAATGACAACGTGCTGTCTGAGGAAGAGCGCGTGGGCCGCTGCGTGCCCTGGATGGACCAACTCAGCAGCGGCACTGTGCCCTATGCCGATTTCCCCGAGGAAGGGAGTAATACCCAAATCCTACCTGTGGCCTACCATGCCGACTGGCCCGACCTGCCGCCGCTGCTCAGTGTGGGTGAGACCGTCTACGAACGTGCCAAGAGTGGCATCTCCGGCGTAGCCAACCAGCTCGCCGTCTCCCGTATCTATGACGACTGGGCCCCCGGCGCCTGGGATAGCGCTACCCAAAAGATCATCGTGCAGGGGCCAGAAGTACAGCAGTCCCTGGTACAGTTGATCGACCCCATCAGTGAGGTGCGCGTGCATCTCAATCTGAAAATTAACGATAACTGGAGCCTGCCCACCGATATCAAGACCCAACGTCTGCTCTTTGGTGGCGGCCAGGCCATCATCGGCAATAAAAATGATCCCAATCTAACTCTGCCCTTCTCGCTGCGCAGCCGTGTCCTGTTCGACGACGGCAAGGGTGACTTGATCTTCCGCGGTTACTACGACGGTACATCGAAAGAATACATCAAGGGCGATCCCCTGCTGCTGCTCAACGTCATGTCCACATCCGACAAGGCGCGCCTGCTGAGCCTGTGTGCAGGTGGCGGTGACAGCTATCCCTACGATAATACTGCATGCGGAAAATACAAAAATGCTGTGGAAGCACTCTACTGGAAGACCCTGAATCCCCGCCAACTGGATCTATGCCGTAACGCCGACGGTGAGCTGTATAACGGCGATCCCGAGCCCGCCAGCAATCAGTTGCCATGGAATCCTGATTATTCAGAAGTACAATCATGTACCACTATAGACTATTACCGTGACGGCCAGGCCGATCACGCCTTCCTGATCGGCCTGCAGGATGCCAACAATGACGGCCTCCCCGAACCCTATGAGGGCCTGGGTAAGGGCAAAGCTCTCACTGCCGGTAACGCTGCCGGCGCCGGCTACATCACCGTCGCCTACAATAATGACTCCAGCCTGGGCGGTCTGCCGGTCTCGTTGCAGGTAATTAAAGTGGGCTGCACCAAGAACGCCTTGGGCGAGGATAGCACTTATCGTGGCAACCTGCTGGTGATCAATTCGGACAATCTTTTTGATGAAAAGCTGACTCTGCGCCACACCGGCGACTTTGGCGGCCGCCCCGATAATTTTGAATTCGAATGGTACATCGCCCCGGTTGACGACACCGGCGTCTCCCCCACGGCCATCCCACCCAACTATCCCTGGCGCCGCTGGACTAAAATTGAACCAGGCGCGAGTGAGATCGGACCAGAGATCACCATCGAAGGCGCCAACCCCACCACCCTCAGTGACAACTGGCTGATTATGCGCTACAAGGGCTACCCCATCTGCGGTAATCGGTATCGCTGGAGTGCCTTTGCCGGCGACCCCTCGGCCAAACCCTCAGAAGTGCGAGCGCAGTTCGCACCAGGTTGGATCAAGCGCGTGACCTCGGCCCTCAATCCCTTCGATGCTCGCGTCGACGACTTCATCAGCGCCCCCGTCAACACCACGGTGGACATGATCCGCCAGGCCGGACACCGCTACGAAGGACCGGTCGCCCTTAGCAACGACCCTGAAACCATCAACGCTATGGGCCTGATCGAAGCCTACGAAACCGTCCTCGACCGTGGACGCAAACTCTCCATCGACTCTGGTGTCAACGATCAGGGGGCCAACGCCGCTCTACTCAACGTAACCTCGCGCATCGCCGATCTCTACATGCTCTTGGGCAACGACGCCTACATGGATGCTCTCGATCCGACTGTGGGCCTGAACACGAGCAGTGGATTTGCCTCGCGCGCACCTGCCATCTTTGCCTTTATGAACCAGTTCCGTTCCGACAGCTTCGGACTCATCGATGAGGAGCTGGCCTTGTTGCGCGGTCGCGACGAGACCCTGGGCGGAGTGGCGGCCGCGCCTACCTACAATCGCCTTACCTGGAACTTTACCAATGGTGAGGGCGAAGTAGCCTACGTCACCAACTACAACATCAAGGATGTCAACCAGGATGGTTTCGTGGACGAGGCGGATGCGGCGATCCTCTATCCCCAGGGCCACGGTGACGCCTGGGGACACATGCTTACAGCCATTAGCAAATATTACCAATTGCTGCGCCATCCCTACTACACCTGGTCACCTCGCGCCGAACCTATTGGTGTAGCCGGCGCACCGGTGGTGGTGGACTATTACGATGAACGTCGTTTTGCCATTGCTGCTGCTGCTAAAGCCCGTATTGGTGCCGAGATCGTGGACCTGGCCTACCGTAAAGAATATGCCGAACCTGATAGCCAGGAATATGTGGATAGCCACATCGACGCTTCCGATGGGCAACGTCGTGCCTGGGGTGTAGCCGATTGGGCACGCCGCGCCGGGCAAGGCGCTTACTTCGATTGGGTGGTGGCCAACGCCATTCTGCCGCCGGTAGACGATCGCTACACGGACGTGCGCAAGATAGACCGTACCACCGTAGCCGAACTCGGTGAAATTGTCGACGAGTATGCCGCCATCCAACAGCAGTTGGACGAGGCCGATAGCGGTCTGAACCCTCTGGGGTTGGCCGAAAACGCTGTACTCTTCGATCTGGACCCGGCACAAACCAAGACTACTCCCGAGCACGGAGGCAAAACCCACTTCGAGCAGGTTTACGATCGGGCACTGCTTAGTATCGGCAACGCCCTGGCCCTCTTCGATTACGCCAACGAGATGAAAATCGCCGAACGCGAATCGCAGAACAATCGCCGAGACTTCATCACCAGCATCATCGAGAAAGACACTGCCTTGATGAACGAGCTGATCGAACTCTTCGGCTATCCCTACGACGCCGATATCGGTGTCAATGGCACCTACCCTGAAGGTTACGATGGACCGGATATCTACAATTATGACCTCTGGGATCGTAATGAACTCACGGATTACCAGAAACGATGCAGCGATGCCGACGTCAATGCCGGGCATTGTTCCCCCCAGACGACCACCTTCACCGTAGAATATGCTGCCATCGATTGTCTGGGCAAGTTCCCCACGAGAGCCATGAATGCTATCGCCAGCGGCGATCTCTGCCCAGACGTGAATCTGAAGAAGGACGGTAGCAATAAGGTGAAGATTAAGTATCGGGTTGGCATCGGTCTGGATGCTGGACGAGGGCGCTTCAAACCGGCATCGTGGCCGGAAAACAGCGCCCGCAAAGCGCCCGGTGAGATCCAGAACGCCCTCCAGGACTTAACCGAAGCACGGCTGGAGTACGAGATGGCAATTCAGGCCTATCAGAATCATATCGAGTTGATGGATGGCATGCAAAAGAACATCCAGGAGAAGGCCGAGTATCTTGCCTCTATTCGCAGGCTTCAGAATTCTGAACGATGGACTGTTTATACTCTGAATGAGGTTATGAAAACGCTCAAGATAGCTGCTAAAGCTGTACGAAAAGCTGGCGAGATCACATTTGATCTCTCGCATGCAGCATCGCAATGTCCGCCACGAGCTGTTGGTCTTTCCAACGACGTGGGAGCTCCTGTGGTCTGTGCCGTTACTGTTGCGGGAACAAGCATTAGTTCGGCTGCCAAGGTAACCGCAGAGACCATGGAGGACATTGCAGAGGTAGGAGGGTATATCAGAGAAGCCATCATTGCGAGCCTGGAAACCGCCATTCTCGATAAGTCTACCGATTACGAACTCGCCCAATACGGAAAGGCGATGGGCGGCTTGCTTCTGGAGGAAAGACAACTACGCTTAGACCTGTATCTAGCCAAAGATAAGGTCAATTCGGCTCAAGGAAACTACGATCAGATTTTGCAGCGTGGCTTCCGTAAATTGAACGAGCTTAGCCGCCTACGCAAACGCTGGGCCGGGCAGATCACAGAACAACGCTACAATGACATGGCCTACCGCATCTTCCAGAACGATGCTCTGCAAAAGTACCGCAAACAGTTCGATCTGGCGCAACTTTATACCTACTTGACCGCTGCTGCCTATGATTACGAGACCAATCTTTCCGGTGACGATCCTGCCAACGGCGACAAATTCCTGCGAGATATTGTGGAACAGCGCACGTTAGGCGAACTGCGGCGGTTTGTACCGCAGCCACTCGAGCCCGTCGTCGGGTCTGGCGGTTTGGCCGAACCGTTAGCACAAATGAATGAAAATTTCAAGGTGCTCAAAGGCCAGATGGGCTTCAACAACCCTCAGTCCGAGGCCAACCGTTTCTCGTTACGTAATGAACTCTTCCGCTTACGCGACGACTCCGACGCCAGATGGCGGCAAGAACTCATGCGTTACTACACGCCTAATATTTACGCCAATGATGACGTCGCTCGCCTTGCCAAACGCCCCTACGGCGACAGTGGTCCGCAACCGGGGTTGGTGATTCCTATCCCCACGACGATTACCGAAGGCCTGAACTTCTTCGGTCAGCGCCTGGGCCCCGGTGACAGTGCCTATGACGCCAGCCAATTCTCTACCAAGATTGCCAACGTAGGCGTATGGTTCCAGGATTACGACACCACACGCCTGGCACAAACCCCACGCATCTATCTGCTCCCTGCCGGTAAAGATGTGGGCCGGCCCCGCAATACCAGAGGCCTGCTACGCTACTGGAACGTTACCGAGCAACTACTGCCCGTACCCTATCCCATCACCCAGGCCGACATGGAGAACCCCGATTGGACGCCACGGCTCAACGGCCTCGACGGCCAGCTCTACAAGATCAAACCCTACACTCGCTTCCGCGCCTATCCCTACACGCCCACTCTTTCTCCCAATGAACTGAATACCGACACTCGCCTGATCGGACGCACAGTGTGGAACACGAAATGGCTGCTGGTCATCCCCGGTTCTACTCTGCTCTCTAACCCGCAGATCGGCATTGAACGCTTTATCGAAGACGTGTCGGACATCTACATCTATTTCCAAACGTACGCTTATGCCGGAACTGCTGCCCAGCAAAGCTCCGATTTGAGCTCCCAAGATATCGCCTCATTAATGACGCAGGCCATTCACCCCGCCAGCACCACTACAGCTCTCCCCTTGCCCGATCTTGTCCTCTACGGCACAGTACAGCGAGACGGCCAGGCACTGGAGAGCGGCACAGTAAAAGCGCTTCTGCCGCGAGGCGGCGTGGCTACAGCCGCTATTCTCCCCATCAGCGGCACAGATTACGGTTATGTGCTCAGCATCCCCCTACGCCAATACGACCCCGCCATCACCAGCTACGACGCCAACAGCGTACGTCCCGGCGAGAGCATCAGCTTCCAAATTGACGACAGCCCGGCCATGTTTACCGATGCCAACGGCACCGTTGCCAACAGTTTCACCGTACCTCTGGACGGCATGGGCCACACACAACCCATCAACCTCTTCCTATCCGGCCCTGATGCCTATCCCTTGGGCGATGTCAACGCCAGCGGCCGTCGCGACTCCGGCGATGCGTTGCTCGTGCTCAAATACGATGTAGGTCTCATCGAAGGTGTCACGACCTTCCCGCCCGGGCCCCGCACCATCTATCTGCCCTTGTGCGACATCATCGAAGATGGTGCCTGTAATGCCAGCGACGCCCTGCGCATCCTGCAGTGCGACGTGGGTATGAGCGATGTCAATTGCCCCAATCACCCCACGGCGGCAGGCCAGCAGCAAAGCACCACCTCCGATAACGCTCCGCTCATTTTGCACTTGCAACT
>JAADFV010000222.1 GCA_013152695.1 Chloroflexota bacterium
TTCCATCCTCCTATTCGCTGTCATATCTCAGGCATATGACAGCGAATCATGGGAAGACGATCATCAAACGCGGAGCACTGGTTATCAAGACGATGGGCGAGAAAGAGTTGTTATGGGAATGTGCGGATATAGACGATGATGTCGGCGATGTCCTGATCGGATAAATGGCGGTCATCTGTAGAGGGCATACGGCCATAACCGCTACGAATGATCCCTGCCAGCACCCCCTCTGTGGGGTAGTAAACGTTAAGAATCGGGCCATGCAGGGGTATGTCACTATTGCCGAGGGTGCCGTGACAGCCGGCGCAGGTGTGGTCGTAGGCCTCACGTCCCCGTGTCTCATCTCCGGCAGCGGCATTGAGCTGGATGGGAGCTGGTGCGGTGAGGGCACCGACAGGCTGGCGGGGCATTTGCGTTCGCGCTGCGGCTTCCGCTTTGTACATGCCGCCGGCTACAGCGCCGCCAAATAAGACTCCTACGATAACGATCAGAAGGCCAAGCCAGGGTTTCTTATACATGTCATTCCTCCGCGTGAAACGTGCTCAAGTATTGGGTGATATCTTCAACCTGCTCATGGCTGAGCACCTGTTGTCCTTCTCCTGGGGGGGGAATGAAGGTCGGCATGAGGGCGGATGGATTCAGCGCCTTCGGATTCTCGATATAGCTGTGAATGAAGGCTGGTTCTCGTAAATCACCCACTTGCTGCAAAGAAGGCCCATCAATCGTCCCCTGCCCTTCGTCTCCGTGGCAGGAAATACATTGACCGGCAAAGAGACTGCGCCCCAATATCTGCGCCGAGCTCAGATTGATGCCTCGTTCCGTAACTTCTGTTGGCGGTGTCGATTTCCACCCGGCAAATGTGAGTGCGAGTACAGCAACGACAAATAATGCACCAACCCCCAAAGTGATAGGGCGACGCTGCGGGAGTCGTGACCGTTCGTGGCTATAAAACGGGAGGAGGAGGATAGTCAGGACCAGAGTCAGGGGGACGATGATGACACCCACCCATTCCAGTGGGCCGGGGAAAATTTTGAGCAGTTGGAACAGGAACAGGAAATACCATTCCGGCCGCGGTACGTAGTTCGAGGCTGTGGGATCGGCCCGGGCTTCGAGGGGCGTGCCCACCCACGCTACCAATGCCAGCAGAATCAAGAAGATGACCAGACTTACAAGGGCGTCTTCGACGATGATATCGGGCCAGAAGGGATGCCCCTGCCGTTTGAAGAGCTTGTAGCGCTCCTTTTCATCCTGCGGAAGCTGTTCCTTATCGGATTCCCAGAGTTGGGGCGGCACCGAGACGCCCAGATAGATGACAAGATAAAGATGGACGGTAACGGTCGCCAGGAAGAGGAGCGGGAGCACCAGAATGTGGGCGCCATAAAAGCGGGTCAGGGTCAAAGCGCCCACGGACGAGCCTCCGCGTATGATCTTTAACAAGGCGTCGCCAATGAAGGGCACAGTGCCGGCCATACTTGTGCCCACGGTCGTGGCCCAATAGGCTTTTTGATCCCACGGCAGAAGATAACCCGTGAAACCTGCAAGCACAACAATCAGAAGCAGCACCACGCCCACCACCCATGTCAGCTCACGGGGGCGCTTGTATGCCCCCAGAACGAAGACCGTGAGCAGGTGCAGCCCTAGCAACACCACCATGAGGGTCGCCCCCCAATGATGAAGGCCACGGAGGATGCTGCCCAGGGGTACCGTATACTGAATAAAGCGTACACTTTCATAGGCATGATCAGGGCTGGGCACATAAAACAATGCCAGAACTGTGCCGGTCGTTGCCTGGATGATAAAAACGAAAAGTGTGGCGAAGCCAAGCGTGTATAGCCACCCGGCGCCACGCGGAATCTTGCGCAGGAGCAAGACCTGATTCAATTTCTGGACGCCGGCTCGCTCATCAAACCACTCAGTCAATCGAGTCGTCATTATTTCCTACACCTCTGTTTTTTCTGGCACGCCTGAGCGAAAGTCTTTGTATGTTATCACGACCGTTCCATCCTTGATCTGAACCGGCAAAGTATCCAGGGGACGCGGGGGCGGACCCGCCGCCACTTCCCCTGTTTTTGTGAAGATGCCATTGTGACAGGGACACACGAAATGATCCGCCTCGTCTCCTGACTTTTTCCAATTGTAGGCGCAGCCCAAATGGGTGCACCGTCCATTGAAAACGGTCACCTCATCCTGGCTGGTACGAATCACCCATACGCTTCGACTTTCCAGGGTGCGTTGCCATCCATCTGTGCGGGTAATGGTAAACTGCGCCAGCGTGGGCTCGGCGATTGCATAATCTTCAAGCTTATGGAGCTTTACCACCACTTCCTGGGATTTAGAAAATGCTGGAGATATGACCGAACCCAGGACAGGCACACCCGTCGCTGTGGTTATAAATGCGCCAACCGCGCCAATGATCCATTTGTTGAACTGCCGACGGCTGAGGAGAATTTTTTCCTCAGCCGTGGTTGCACACCGTTCGTCAGCCATTGTTTTTCACTCCGTTGTATTATTCTGGACTTTGGCGTTTTTTCTTTTTGACACGAATTACCCGCATTAGACGAACTTTTTGCCAAATTTTTCGTCTCATGCGTGATAATTCGTGTCAAAGAATGCGTTGCTAAGCCGTGAGTCTGATTTTCGCCAGATTCCAGTCTTATTGACCTTGCCAATCGACGTTGGAGAAGGGGGCGGTGCTGGCAGGGCGAACGATCTTCACGAAGCGATAGTTGCTGCCATCTTTGCCCTTTGTTTCACCGTGGCATTTGTTGCAGCCGGTGATAGCTTGATCGTAAGCAGCAGTGAATGCTGCCATATCCTGGTTTTTGGCAGCCTTGATGAGTGGATCGAGATCTTTGTGTTCGAATGCTTTGAGCGCATCTGCATGGCCGGGGCGTGTGGCCTCTCCAACTTCCTGGATTTCGGTCATCTCTTTGAGTTGGTAATTAGTCATGTCCCAGTTACCGGCGTCGGCAGACCACCAGGCATTGCCCATGCGTGTGGCATATTCAATCATGACCGTACCCAGTCCCGGTTGGATGTTCCACAAGGTCAGGCTGCGGTCTGCTTCGTTGAATTTGTTGTTCACCTGGCCATTGACGATGACGACCGCCAGCACGACGGCTAGTACGGCCAAAACAATCGGCCAAACAATCGAAAATAACTTGTTTTGTTGCATTTCTCCTACATCTCCTTAAAAAATGATAAACGAAAAAAGTGGGTTTGCGGCGTGGCGAAACAAAAGCTGACGAATTTGTTAGCAGTCGCTTTGTGGTGAGCCTCCTCGAGGCAGATTCATGAATCATTTTCAGTATAGGGTGTAGCCGACCCCCCCACAAGGTATAGGTGACCCAATTCTCTTAGTGCAGTTGCACCATAGCACCCCTTTTCCCCCAAAAAACTCTCCCCTCCCCTCCTCTCAATCCGGAAAGCTCTGGCAGGCCACACAGACCCGCCAGAGCTGGTGGGCGCACGTATTGACGCCGTTCAGAAAGGCAACTCCGTGCCGATGCCCATGGCACGGGCCCGCCGCACCACTTCCGGCGCTACGGCCATGTCGTCGATGGCCAGGCCCAGGTTCATGGCCAGCGTGCGTTCTTCATCGCTCTGGCGGCCGGGCTTGAGCCCCACCACCAACTCGCCCAAATCGGCATAGGGGTCGGGCGTGTGTTGGAAATAACCGATCGAGCGGTAGTATTGGAACTGGGCGTGGTCGTCGGTGCTGAGTTTGTCCACGCTGGCCAGGGCGGCTGGCGACCAGTACGAGTCAAAATCCACTGCCGAGCCAAATGCTCCCGGCTGTATCCATTCGGGCAGGATGGGGGGGGTGGGGTGTTTGAGGATGGGGCCGGAAGTAACGATGAGCTCGCTATCGACCACCGCCTGCTGGGGTGTGTCAGCGGGGATGAACTCGAAGTCGTAGCGTGCTCGCATCTCCTGGATGTACGCTTCCACACGCCCGGGATGGACATCATAGGCCGTGACGCGCTCGATAGGGAACAACGTCGCCAACGCTTCCAGATTGGAGCGCCCCTGCACGCCACAGGCCAGGATGCCCACACTGTGGCTATCGGGGCGGGCCAGGTATTTAGCGGCCAGGGCGGTGGCAGCCCCCGTGCGCTTGGCCGTGATCCAGGTGCAGTCCATCACGGCAATGGGCAGGCCGGTGTCTGCATCATTCAGGATCAGCAGGCCCGAGATGTAGGGCAGGCCTTTGTCTTTGTTCTTGGGAAATCCACTCACCCACTTGATTCCGGCGGCTTTCATCGCCGGAATATAGGCGGGCATGGCGTGGATGAAGGCATCTGTTTGGGGGTGGATGCCGGGTTTGGGGGGCATTTCCACTTTCTGCCGGCCTTTTTCGATGAAGGCCTGTTCCAGCAGGTCGATGATAGTGGGCATGTCGAGGTTGGCTTTTTCGACATCGGCTCGGGAGAGGTAGAGCAGGGGTGGAGTAGACATAAAGGGCTCCTCGGTGATGGGTGGGTACGCACCAGAACGGATTTTGGCCGCATTATAGCATGGCCATACCGGCTTGTCGATTGATCTTCACTCCAGGTGCATCCCAGGCATTTGCCGAGGATAGGATCCCCATTATTGCCAAAAGCCTGCATTTGGTGCAAACTACCAGTGGCCTGTTTTAGATTCCCATTTCCTTTCGTTGTCGATGCCGCACCATGGTGCTGCTTCTATGAGTTTTCATCCTGACGCTCCTGTGTTTTCCCGCCTACGCTTTCCGCT
>JAADFV010000223.1 GCA_013152695.1 Chloroflexota bacterium
CCCCGCCGCGTGAGGATGGCATGACGAAGGTGGGGGTAGGTATCGAAGGCAGGGACTGTGTAGTAAGGGACGGGAGTGTGGTTGTGATAATGGAGGGAGGTACTCACTCGTCGAATCCTTGGGGATGGGTGCTGTGCCAGCGCCAGTCGGTCTCGATGATTTCCCGTAAGCCGTAACGGGGCTCCCAGCCGAGTACTGTGCGGGCGCGAGTGTTGTCGGCCCAGATCCGCACGGCATCGCCGGGGCGGCGTGGGCCGATACGGATATCGAAGTCGATGCCCGTTATCTCTCGTACCATGTTCACGATTTCCATATTGCTCGAGCCGGTGCCGGTGCCCAGGTTGAAGGCCATGCTCTCGCCCCCTTGCCAGAGATAATTGAGGGCAGCAATATGGGCTGTGGCCAGATCATCGACATGGATGTAGTCACGTATGTTGGTGCCATCAGGCGTGGGATAGTCGCTGCCGTTGATGTAAAAATCATGCCGCTGCCCCAAAATGTACTCCATGAGGCGGGGAATGAGGCGACTGGCGGGCTTGTAGGCATCGCCGATGCTTCCATCGAAACTGGCGCCGGAGGCATTGAAATAACGCAGGGGGGTAGTGCGAATGCCTTTGGTCTTATCGTACCACTGCATGACCTGTTCGGCCATGAGCTTGGAGGCACCGTAAACACTTTCTGGCTTGTAGGATTCATCCTCGGTGACAGGTACTTGCTGGGGTGTACCGTAAACGGCGCAGGTGGAGGAGAAAACCAGGTGTTGGACACCGGCCTTGCTCATCGCCTCGAGGAGATTGACGCTGCCCTGCACGTTGTTGCGGAAATACTTACTGGGCGTTTCCATGGATTCACCGACCTCGACATAGGCGGCAAAGTGGATCACACCGGCGATATCGGGGTGCTGGGCAAAGACATCCTGGATCTGCTCGGGATTGAGGAGATCACCAACGATGACCGGTGCGTTGCGCACGGCCTGACGATGTCCCTTGATCAGGTTATCGAAAACAACTACCTGATAATCTTGGCGCTGTAATTCGCGTACAGTATGGCTACCGATATAGCCACAGCCACCGGTGACAAGAACTTTTTTCGACATAGAAAACGGCTCCGTTGTTATGGGGAGGGAATGGATTCGGAGGAGGAGGGAGGAGAAGGAGAGGATGAAGTTGAGGATGGGGAGCGACGTGTGGGAATGCCCTTGCTGAAGCGAAAAGCCCAACTCTCGTCGCAGACGCCACAGGTGAGGCAGCCGGCACTATCGCGTGGACAATGGAGTCCCAAGCGTGAGCGCTGAGCCAGACGCCATTCGTACAGAAAGAATTTGTCACTGACACCACTTTCGACAATGGTCCAGGGCATGATCTCATCCACTGGCAATTGCCCCAGAAATTCTTCTCGATCCAGGCCGTGGCGGGCCATGGTCTGCCAAAAAGCAGGGACGCTAATTTCGGGCACATCCAGTAAGACCGCGGCCAGACGGCGGTCGCCGCGAGAGAGAACCCCCTGCACCTCAGCCCAGGCAGGTGAGTCAGCGCGTACTGCCACCTGCAAACGGCCCACCTGGCGCTGCAACCATTTCTGCCGTTTTTTGAGCACATTGGCCGGGGTCATGGCTGCCCACTGAAAAGGAGTATGAGCTTTGGGCACGAAAGGAGTGGCATTCATGGAGATACGTCGCTTAAAAATAGCGCGTGCTTTTTTCACAAAAACGACCAACTCCTCCATGTCCTCTTGTGTCTCGCTGGGGTGCCCAATCATGAAGTAAAACTTGATCTGGGGGAAGCCGAGTTCAGCGGCTAATTCCACTGCCTGCAAGAGCTGCTCCTCACTCTGCGTTTTGCTGATGACGTCACGCAAACGCCGCGAACCCGCTTCAGGGGCGATGGTGAGAGTCTGGGCACCGCTGGCGCGCATGGCGCGCACTAATGGCACCGAGATGGGGTCGACGCGCATGGAAGAGACACTAAGACTGGCGCCCATTTCCTGCAAAGCGAGGGCGAGATCGTCGATTTGCGTGTGATCGGACACCGCCGCCGAGATCAGTCCCAAGCGTGAGCTGTGTTGCAGGCCTTCCTCGGCCCAGGCCAGTAACCGTTCCAGGGGTTGTTCGCGAGGGGGGCGATAAACATAACCGGCGAGGCAGAAACGGCATCCTCGCCCGCAGCCGCGCGCAATTTCCATGAGGTGCATGCCTTTGAACTCGGTGTCGGGCGAATAAAGGCTGCTCACAGGAGGATAGCGCTCCAAATCACGCACCCAAAGACGACGAACACGGCGAGGTTGATCGCCTTGTTCACGCACAGGAGGGGTGAGGGCAGGCACGTAGACACCGGGGATGGCAGCGAGGGCCGTCAGTAATTCCTGGCGGGGAGCGTAGATGGCTTGGTGGAAGAGCTCGATGAGCGTTTCCAGAACTTCCTCACCTTCGCCGATGATAATGGCGTCGAAGAAAGGCGCCATGGGCTCCGGGTTCATGGTGACGCCGGGCCCGCCGGCAATGAGTAAGGGCCAGTTTTCATCTCGCTCCCGTGCCAAAGGCGGTACCCCGGCCTGACGCAACATTTCCACCACGTTGAAATAGTCCATCTCGTAGGAAATGGTGAATGCCCACACATCGACCTCGGCCACAGCGCGCCCTGATTCCAAAGTGCGGAGGGGAACCCCACTTGTGGCGGCTCCTTTTTCCCAAAAAACGCGTTCACATACAACATCGGCATGGGCGTTGAACTGGCGATACAGTATTTGCAAGGCCAGGGAACTCATGCCGACATAGTAGGTGTTGGGGAAGGTCAAAGCTACCGAGAGACGCCCCCCCCAATCTTTGGTGATAACACCCTGTTCTTGGGCTAATAGGGCCCGTTGGCGACTACGCTGCTGCCAGGTCATGAAAAAGAATAGATATCATGGGGATGCTCGAAAGTGCAGTATACCAAGAACCAGGCTCGCCTGCCCAAACTCCTACCCCTTCACAACGGCGAGAGGTTTCAAGCGCGCCACTTTTTTAGCAATGCCGGCGTTATGGACAACTTCGACCACCCGACTCACATCTTTGTAGGCAACAGGTGCTTCTTCAGCAAGACCGCGCAGGCTCCCGGCCCGGATCTCGATCCCGCGGTCTTGCAGGCGCTGTTTCAATTCGTTACCTCGCACCTGCCTTTTGGCTGCTTTGCGGCTCAGTTGCCGGCCAGCGCCATGGCAGGTGGAGCCAAACGTCTGGCGCATGGCTGCTTCGGCACCGACGAGAACGTAGGATGATGTCCCCATGCTGCCTGGCACAAGCACCGGCTGTCCCACGGCGGCATAGGCTGGCGGCAGCACAGGATGGCCGGGGCCGAAAGCGCGTGTGGCGCCCTTACGATGGACACAGACCCGCCGCGGCTGACCGTCGACAATGTGAGTTTCGATCTTGGCCATGTTATGGGCAATATCGTAAACCATCCGCAGATCGTAGCCCCGTACCCGCCCCGCCAACACCAGCTCGAACGCCTCTCGCGCCTGATGTGTCAATGCTTGCCGATT
Source organism: Chloroflexota bacterium (assembly GCA_013152695.1). Next base: position 3,520 of record JAADFV010000223.1, read on the forward strand.
GGCCCAGGCGTAATTGGCGGCCGCGGCCATGGCTGCCAGATAACTTTGCCCTTCGGGGGATTGGACGGGGGCACAAACAAGTTGACGGTCGGGAAGAGCAATGCCATATTTTTTACTGGCTCCCTGAAACGCCTGTACATAATCCGTACAGACCTGATGCCCCAGGCCACGTGAGCCGCAATGAATCTGCAAAACGACCTGACCGGGAAATAGGCCGAAAGCCTCCGCGCTTTCTTCGTCGAACACCTCATCCACCACATCGATTTCAGCAAAGTGATTTCCTGCCCCCAACGTTCCTACTTGATCCCGCCCCCGTTTCTTGGCCCGATCACTTACTTTATCGGCGCGAGCGCCAGGCATGGCGCCTTGCTCTTCGCTATGCAGCAGGTCTTCGGGACGCGCCATGCCTTTTCGGCGTGCCCATTTGGCGCCTTGCTCCAAAATTTCGTCGATCTCCCCGGCCGAGAGCTTGATAAAACCACCGACGCCGACACCGCTGGGAATGTGCTGGTAAAGTGCGGTCGCCAGCTCCGAGAGGTACGGCTCGATCTCCTCTGCCATCATCTCAGAGGCTAGAAGGCGGACGCCACAGTTGATGTCGAAGCCAACACCACCCGGTGAAATGACACCATCCTTGACATCGGTCGCAAGAACGCCGCCGATGGAAAAACCATAGCCCTGGTGGATATCAGGCATTGCCAAGGCGTAGCTGACGGCGCCGGGTAGGGTGGCGGTGTTGATCAGCTGCTCGAGAGAGCGGTCCTGTAAGGCTGCCTGGAGAATGGTCTCGTCGGCATAAATTCGGGCAGGGACACGCATATCCGAGCGATAGCTTTGCGGGATTTCGTAAAGATAAGTCCCGATTTGCTTGATATCCTTTCTGGCGACCATGCATACCTCCAATATTTGAAAAGTATTGTCTCTGGTGTCAGGCTTTGATCTGGTGTCTCGTTACTATCATATTGATACGAGCAACCTTATTTTAACATAGCTCTTCTGGTAAAAGCAGTCGTGCTGATTACGCGAAGGTTTTAAATTGGAAAAGGGGTCGGGGAGTGGTGGGGGTATTTGTTGTGCATCGCATTCGCGATGTGATGCACGCGCAGGGAGGTGACGAGCAGTGGAAATCTGGGAACAAGGGCGCTGGCGCGTCAGCGCGGAACGCCCAACGGTGATGAAGATTCAGAAAATAAACCGGTGATAGTTTGAGGTTA
>JAADFV010000224.1 GCA_013152695.1 Chloroflexota bacterium
ACTCCTGGCGAAGCATCCACACTTGCTGCAGGACGGAAGAGAGAATTGTGTGGATATTGGTATTCTCTCCGGGATTGAGGTCGATTCCGATATCGCTGTTATCAGGGACGCGCAGCATAAGACCCTGATCGAGATTGCCAGAACGCGTCTGCACAATGCAAAGGATGTTTCTGTGCACGTGCCGCTCTTAATTGCCGATCTGAGCGAGCATCGCATCGATTCCGTTGCCATCGCTCCTCAAGCCGCATCGTCGCTCTTGCTGGTCCTGGGGCATCGTGAGGCAGAGGGGCGGGCGACACTGACGCTATCCGGAAACGGAGAAGGTGTGCGCTGGCAGGCCGGCGCCGCTTTTCTGCAACACTTGGTAGAAAAACTGGAAGAACCTCTGCAACTATTGGAATGAGTGCAAAAACTCTTTCGATTTCTTTCGAAACTGCTTGACAACGAAGGTTATCTACTGTAAAATGACTTACGAATCAGACTTTGGCAGGCGTTAAGGCCTGTTGTCTAGCTTAACACTATTCTGCTGCCCGCTCACCCGGGCACCCATGCTGCTGTCGAGGCCACCTCGTGGGTAAGGAACACCGTCTTTCCGAACGTAGACAGGCTATTTTGTCCGCCATAGAAGAGGCAGGACAGCTTTCGGTTGCTGAATTGAGTGCGCGTTTTGATGTATCGGAGGTGACGATTCGGGCTGATTTACGGGCGTTGAGTGAGCAGGGGGTCTTGTTGCGGACAAGGGGTGGGGCGTTGGCAACAAATACGTTACCGGAGCTTTCCTTCGATGTGCGCCAGCAGCAATATGCCGAGCAAAAATCTCGTATTGGCATGGCGGCAGCACGCCTGGTGCATGATGGCGATACGATTGCTGTTGATGCCAGTACCACGGCCCAGGCTCTTCTTCCCCACATCCGTCATTTATCCGAGCTTACTGTGATCACGAATAGCTTGAAGGTAGGGATGAATTTGCTCAGTGCTCCGCACATCCATGTCATTTTGCCCGGAGGAAGCTTACGCCGCGAGTCTATCTCGTTGGTAGGCCAGGCTGGTTGTGATTTGATTCAAAACATCCACATTCGTATTGGATTTTTCGGAGCCCGTGGGCTCTCTCTGGCAGAAGGTTTGACCGATGTCAATCTGGAGGAGGTAAAGACGAAGCAATCCTTGGTGGAGCGATGCCAGCGTATTGTGGCCATGGTGGATGCCCGCAAGTGGGGGCAAATCGCAACGGCCACATTCGCAAAATGGGAGCAAGTTGATACCGTCATCACTGATGTTAACGCCCCTTTGGACATGGTGGAGGCAATCCGTGAGAAAGGTGTCGAAGTGATATTGGTTTGAGAGGAAACGAAAAAATGAAAATTGACATAACTATGTCTTGTTTATCGATAAAGCACCACTTTTATGCAAACTACAAGAATCTCGGCTATGCCGGGGTAGGTTAATGGCTATGGAAAAAACACCCATCATCGAAATGAAGCATATCTCCAAGCGCTTCGATGCCACACAAGCGCTGGACGATGTGTCTTTCACTCTGTACCCCGGCGAAGTTCATGCCCTGATCGGGGAGAACGGCGCCGGAAAATCAACTTTGATTAAAATCCTTACCGGAATTTACCAACCCGATCAGGGAGAAGTCTTATTGGAGGGGAAGCCGATCCGTGTAGGCAATTCTCAAGATGCCCAGGGCTATGGTATTGCCGCCATTTATCAGGAGCCGATGGTGTTCCCCGACCTGAACGTGGCCGAGAATATTTTCATCAGCCACCGTGATTTTGGTCCCATTGTCAGGTGGAAGCAGATGTATGTGGAGGCGGAGGCCATTCTCAAAAAGCTGGATATCCGCCTCGATGTGCGGCAGCCCGCACGAGGCTTGACCCTGGCGGCACAGCAGGCGGTAGAGATCGCCAAAGCCATTTCTCTGGATGCGCGAGTGTTGATTATGGACGAGCCCACAGCCTCGCTCTCGGCGCACGAGGTGCAGCAGTTATTCAAGCTGGTGGATACACTGCGTGATCGGGGCGTGGCGATCTTGTTCATTGGCCATCGTTTGGAAGAGGTGTTTAGAATTGCCGATCGGATCACGGTATTGCGTGATGGTAAGTGGATATCGACTCGGCCACGAGCAGAGGTGACGACGGATGAGGTGATCCGGGAGATGGTCGGGCGGGAGATCGAGGATTTCTTTGTGAAAACGACGGCAGAGCAGGGTGATATTGTCGTTTCTGTGCGTAATTTGGGCAAAGAAGGAATTTTCTCCGGGATCAGTTTCGATGTTCATCAGGGTGAGGTTCTTGGTTTTGCTGGGTTGGTGGGGTCCCGGCGGACTGATGTGGGCCTGGCGCTTTTCGGGATCGAGCCTGCTGATAGCGGACAGATATTTCTAGAGGGTCAGGAACTGAAGATCAACTCTCCGGAAGATGCTTTGCACAGGGGCATTGCTTACATGAGCGAGGACCGGCGACAACTTGGTTTGGTGATGCCGATGTCGATCGCCACCAATATTTCCTTGCCTACCTTACACCGTTATTTGAACTCTCTGGGTTTGGTCAAACGTCGCGAGGAGAATCTTACGGCGGAGAAGTTCCGTGAGCAATTATCGATCCGCACACCGTCGGTAGAGTGGCCTGTAGAGAAGCTCTCGGGTGGCAATCAGCAGAAGGTGATGTTGAGTAAATGGCTCAATGCTCATCCCAAACTGCTCATTCTGGATGAACCGACACGTGGTATCGATGTGGGTGCCAAGGCAGACGTCCATCGCCTGGTGGATGATCTGGCCGACCAGGGCCTGGCGATTATCGTGATTTCATCGGATTTGCCCGAGGTTCTCGCCATGAGCGATCGTATTTTGGTAATGCGTGAGGGCCGCCAGATGGGTATTTACTCACGCGAGGAGGCTACTCAGGAGGTAATTATGACCGCTGCCATGGGACAGAATCAACGAATTGTGGAGGAACAACCGTGAAAGCACTCATGCGTCGTGTGCAACCAGAGCAACTGCGAGAGCTGGTTCTTCTGCTCTTGATTTTGCTGATGATGTTCTTTTTCAGTACGCAAATTCAGCGCTATTTTAGCCCCCGCTTTTTCAATCGTATTTCGACCAGTGTAGCCATCATCGCCGTGATCGCGGTCGGGCAGACTTTAGTGGTCCTGACCTCGAACATCGATCTTTCTGTAGGGTCAATCGTAGGATTTACTGCTTATTTTGGTGGGCAGTTACTGGCACATCACAATGATATGGCGCCTTTGGCTGTGGTGCTTGTTGCCGTGGGGATGGGGGCGATTATGGGGCTGGTCAATGGCTGGTTGGTGGCCTATGGAGGGGTACCTTCGATTATCGTCACCCTGGGTACGCTGGCCATCTACCGCTCCCTTCTTGTGCAGTTTTCGGGGGCACAAACGGTCTTGACGAGTTCGTTGCCGGAGTGGATTTTGGAACTTCCACGCAAAAATATCCTCAGTGTGGGCGATATGGATTTACGGTACATGGTCGGTTTGGCCCTGGCCGTCGTTATTTTGTTTCATTTTATCCTCAAATACACTTCCTATGGTCGCCGGCTTTACGCTATTGGCTCGAATTCTGAAGCGGCCAAGATTGCCGGTTTTGCTTCGCAACGGATTATTTTTACGGCCTTTTTACTGTCCGGGGCCCTGGCGGGCTTGGCCGGGTTCATGTTCCTCGCCCGTTTCGGCAACATCACGGTCGTGGCCGGCCTTGGCTTGGAGTTGCAGTCGGTAGCAGCCGTGGTGGTAGGTGGTGTGAATATCTTCGGCGGTTCAGGAACGATGATCGGAGCGCTGTTGGGCGCCATCCTTATCAATGTCTTGGAACAAAGCCTTATTCGTTGGCTATCAATCAGCGAGTTTTGGCGCGACTTTTTGCTAGGCTTTTTGATTCTCCTGGCCGTTGCCACCGACACCATCGTTATGAATCGTCTGCGAAATCTATGGGCGCGAAGTGAATTGCAGTTGGCAGAAGGGGCTGTCGTTGCCCGTGCCGCAAATAAACCGGAGGAAACTGACCATGTCTAAGATGCTTCAACGTCTCAAAAGCTGGGAAGGTTTTCTAGTCATTGTCTTCATCGGTACAGTTGTTCTCAACAGCTCCTTAGCTCCCGAATATCTACAGGTAAGCAATTGGATCAATCTCTTCCAGTTGTCCATCGAGAAAATTATCGTGGCACTGGCCATGACATTTGTCATCATCAATGCCGAGATCGACCTCTCGGTGGCTTCGATTATGGGGCTAACGGCAGGTGTTGTCGCCTGGATGTATCACGGTGGATCGCCGTTTGCTTTAGCCTTGGTGGTGGCATTGGGCATGGGCGTGATCGCCGGTCTTTTCAATGGATTTTGGATTGCTCATGTGGGATTGCCTTCGCTGGTGGTGACGCTGGCGACGATGATCATGTATCGGGGGGGAGCACGCATCCTTTTGGAAGATAAGTCGTACGGGAATTTCCCGGAATGGTTCGATCATTTGGGACAGGATGCGCTGGTAGGACCTTTGCCTTTGTCCTTGATCCTTTTCTTCCTCCTGGCCATTCTCGCCATTATCGTTCTGCAATATTCAGGTTTTGGCCGTCATGTTTATGTCATCGGCAACAATAAGGATGTCGCCCAGTATTCGGGTGTGAAAGTGCGCCGGGTGAAGATGATTCTATTCACGCTATCCGGCGCCGCGGCAGGCCTGGCAGGGATTCTCTTTGCTGCGGCGCGGTTGGGGGCAGTGCGAGGTGATACGGCCAGCGGTTTCGAGCTCGATATCATCACCATGGTTTTGCTGGGTGGTGTCAGCATTTTTGGTGGCTCCGGCTCTGTTTATGGTGTTTTACTGTCTATTTTGATCATTCTCAATCTTCGTAACGGCATGTCTCTGATGAACCTGACCGGACATCTACAAACGGGTGTGGTAGGCATTCTCTTGATTCTGTCTGTCTTGCTCCCCAATTTTGCTAACCGTGTGCAGGTTTTCTGGAGCCGTCGTCGTTACCAACAACTTCGCGAAAGGGCGAATTAGCCAAGGAGGTGCTATCCCAAACACACACAGCTTATCGAATTTTCTCAACTATGTTCCACTCTTATTCCCTTTTTCCCACTTAAGGCATCCAAGGAGGATTCAAGTGAAGAAGTTATTTTACATCATGGCGTTGGTCTTGGTGACGACGTTACTGTTGACGGCGTGTTCGTCCGCTACACCGGCACCACCGGCTCCCACCGAGGCTCCTCAGCAAGCCCCGACCAAGGCACCCGAACCGACCGAAGCCCCCACCGAGGCGCCAGCACCAGCACCCTCCGGTGAGGTCATCAAGGCTGTGCCGGGTCAGGCTGTGAAAATGATTTTGATGCCGAAGTTCCTGGGCATCCTCGTCTTCGATCAGGCCCATGAAGGCGCTGCCGAAGCCGCAGCCGAACTCCAAAATCCAGAAGAATTGCAATTCCTGGGGCCCACCCCCGAAAATAGCGTTGCCGGACAGATTGACATCCTCACTACAGCCACCACCCAGGGCGTCGACGCCATCATGATCTCCAACAATGCCGGTGATCAGATCGCGCCCGCGGCCAAAGCGGCTCGCGAAGCGGGCATGACCGTTGTCACCTGGGATTCACCCATTCCCTCTGCCGAAGGTGAGGAAGTCTTCGTGGCCCAGGTCGACTTCGATGAGACCGGCAAGGTCATGGCCGACATGGCCCGTGACATCATGGGCGAAGAAGGCGGCCAGTTCGCCGTGCTCTCGGCCTCGCCCGATGCCTCCAACCAGAACGCCTGGATTGCCGCCTTGCAGGAAGTGCTGAAGCAGCCCGAATATGCCAATCTCGAGCTGGTCGACATTGTTTATGGCAATGACCAATCAGAAGACAGTTACAATCAGGCCCTGGCCCTGGTGGACAAGTATCCTGATCTCAAACTGATCATGGCCCCCACCACCGTCGGCATCGCCGCTGCGGCGAAAGCGATGCAGGATGAAGGTCTCTGCGACGAGGTCAAGGTCTC
>JAADFV010000225.1 GCA_013152695.1 Chloroflexota bacterium
ACATTTCGCAAATAGGTGGGAACAAAGGAGGGCTGGGTGTTGACATAGTTCAGGGGATCGAAATGAGTATCACCCAGAAGGACGACGTAGGCCGGTGCTGGTGCCTGCCATGTACCGAGGGCGTAGGCGAGGAAGGCTCGTATGGCCGCCGGATCGGCGATACCGGCGTTGAACTCGTCGTAAATATCTTGCAACAGGGCGACACGCACCGACAGGCCCTGGCTGGTGCGATAATCGGCAAGACGTTGTGCGGCAGCGAGAAAGTCATCAGGTGTTATGATGATGTAATCAGCCTGTTGGTTTGCCTCACGCAGATTGCTCTCTGCCGGACTCCAGTGGGCTTGCACGGGCGTCATTGTCGCCGGCGTGGCTGCTTCATAGTGCAAAATACGGTCGCTGTCACTGGCGAACTCGAGTGTATCCGTCATGATTGTTTGGATATCGGCTCCAGCAATCATGGTTGGCTGCTGGGGATCGGTAACATCCCAAAGCAAAGGCATCTCCGTAAAACCTGTAAGCTTGATGCGCCAGGCGCCCGGCCAATTGACGTCGAAACTCAAGGCATTATCCATTGCCTGGAGCCGACGCACATAGGTGATTTCCACCCAATCTAGCAGAAGTGCATTGGTCGCGTCCCCCACTTTTTCCACCTGGATACGGCCCACATTTTCGCCATCACGAAGAATAAAGTGCGGGAAACTGACTTCGTAATTGACCGTGGTCATATCCGACACGAGAAATTCACCAACGAGATAATCGTTGATTTGGACGGATACTTGCAGGGTGCCACTACCATTGGTCAAGGCATGAAGACGCAGATAGGCCCGCACAGGCCCCACTGACATGGGCGCTAAGGTGATGGGAAATTCTTTCACCCCTGAGGCACCGCGTCCGCTTCGAATACTATCCCAGAACCAGTGATCGGCTTGGTCTTGCTTTGGTAGATCCGAATAGTACAGGTTTTGCTCTTCCAGATGTGTAGTCTCTTCGTAGGAAGAAATGGTGATGGTCGCCTCGGCTGCAGGGCGAGGAAGGACGCGGGTTCCGTTCTCTGTCTCGACTGTAAGCCAATAGCTATCGTTGCGGTCGTATTTGAATGACCAGGGCGCGGCGTAGAAGACGAGGGCATCATCTCCTTGTAGTATGCCATCTTCCTCCCCTTCGATCAGGCAGGGAATCTTCTCTCCTCGCCAATACAACTGTAAATGACGTGGATCTATGCCTTCCAGGGGCACCCCTGCTGCCTGGAGCTCGGCCATGGTGATGCGCTGAAGACCGGAGCGGGATACGTTCAAGTGAACGCGCCAATCGTCACGGCTGGATCGAGGAGCAGGGCCCAGCGCCAGATCCTCCTCAGCGGGAGCGGGCCGGCGCCAGGCGAGGCCATCCTGGTAATTGACAAGCGTATGTTGGTAAATCGGCTCGAAGTAGGGGTCGGGGCGAGGAGGAATTGGTTTGGGCCAGGGGCTGGTAACAACCAACTGCACTTGAATGTCATCCATAACCAACATTTCGTCTGCCGTTTGATCCCAGCGTACAGGCAGGAACTGAAGCCGAACAACCCACTGGTTACGCATCCAAAATGGTTCACCCACTAAAAGCGCAGCCGCATCCATAGTTGTCCTGGCAGCAGTTCTGAGGAAAGGCCCCCCCGGAAGTGTATACTCGTTTCCTGAAATATTGATTATCTTGACCGAAGTGCCGGCAGGTAATGCAACCAGGGCTGTGTAACCTTGGAGAACATCTGATTCGAAGAGATACGTCTCCGACATAGCTGCCAATTGCGCCGCTGTATAGTTTTCCTTGCTGATCGGATCCTGATAGGTAACATGGAGATGGACGTAGGTCGCATCCATGTAGAGGGTGCTGTCGGCGGCGAAAAGCGCGACAAGCTGTTTTCTTGTCGTGGGGGCGGCCGTCACTGCCTGGCTGTGCAGTAAGAGGAGGAGAAGTAAACCAGCCGTAAGCCGACGGAGGATGTTTGGATAGGAACGGATCATTGGGATAGCCGGGAAAGACAAACCTGTTTGAGGGTTTTTACTATAGCACAAACTTGTTTCAATTGCTCGCGATAAGGCGAAAGCAACGAACTTAGCCTCTACGTCGAGGAAGACGGCGATCCTGGCGGCGGCGATACGGGTAATCTGTGATTTGTCGGGGATCACTGCCCTGATGGTGTTTTGTCGTTTCTCCTGTCTCCCAAGCAAGTCCCCACTGCTCGAGCACTCTGCACCCAGGGATGATCCAAAGGCACAAGCTTGACCTTCCCCGCCACTTTTTCCAAGGGAACAGCTTCGTAGCCTGCACCTCGCGCCGCAACCATTACGCCATACACCTCCTGCTGGATGAGCTCGACACAAGCTGTGCCCAAACGAGTTGCTAACAGGCGGTCTCCTGCTGAAGGCGTCCCCCCTCGCTGCAAGTAGCCCAGAATTGTCAGGCGTGATTCCAGGCCTGTCCGCTCTTCCAGATGGCGGGCCAGTTGCAGCGTACTGGTTTTCAGTCTCGCTTCCAGCTGGGCCAACTGCGTTTTGATGGCCTCCTTTTGCTCGGGATCAGACACGCGTCCCTTTTCTTGGATGAGATCGTTCAAGGCCTGGGCTTCGTCTTGCGACATCGCCCCTTCGGCCACGGCAATGATGCTGAAACGACTGCCGCGACGACTACGCCGCAACACAGATTCCGTGACAATGTCAATGTCATAAGGAATTTCGGGGATGAGAATGACATCGGCACCGCCGGCAATGCCCGCACCCAGAGCCAACCATCCTGCCCGGTGTCCCATCACCTCTACGACGATGATGCGATGGTGGCTATGGGCAGTGCTATGCAGGCGATCGATAGCTTCGGTGGCAATACTCAGGGCCGTATCAAAGCCAAATGTGACATCGGTCAGGGCCACGTCGTTGTCGATGGTTTTGGGTAAGGTGATGATATTGATGCCTTTTTTCGCCAGGCGCAGGGCATTTTTCTGGGTGCCACCGCCACCCAGGCAGACCAGCACGTCGAGATGATGGCGGAAATAGTTGTCCACCATCACATCGGTCATGTCCATGACACGATTTCCCACTGGCATACGATGTGGCTTGTCGCGACTCGTACCTAAAATCGTCCCTCCTACCGTAAGGATACCCGCCAAAGCATCTTTATCCAGGCGCACAATGCGATTCTCCATCAAGCCACGAAAACCGTCACGAAAACCTATCACGTGCATGTCGTGGCCGATGGCAGCCTTACCAATAGCACGGATCGCGGCATTGAGTCCGGGGCTATCTCCGCCTGCAGTCAGGATTCCGATTTGTTTTGGCATTGCACACCTCCTGTGCCATAGGTGCTTTTATGATTGAATTAGATTGACAACATCACGTAGCATCGCTGCTGCGGTGGCTCCAGGACCTCTTTCATCTACTTTCAGGTAGATTTCTTCGTAGATATCTGTGTAGAACACGATTCCCATTTGCCAGCCCTCTAACTTCCCCAAAAAACTGTGTTCAGCTACCAGTCTCGGTGCAACCTGGAACTGGTAGCCATCAGCCGTCTTCTCGGCCGACGCCACCAGCTTATAGACTTGTCCCGAACGCTGCGCCCCGCTAATCTCCGTCGATGTAAGGCCTCGTATTCCTTCCACAGAAACACTTTCCAGCCTGATCGGCAGGTTGAGCACAGCATTGGTGATGATAACCAGTTTGTTGGCGGTATCCCAGCCATCGACATCGAGTGAAGGATCTGCCTCGGCAAGACCTCGACGCTGCGCCTCAGCCAGCGCCTCGGCAAAAGACTCTCCCTCTGCCATGCGGGAAAGAATGTAGTTGCTGGTAGAATTGAAAACGCCCTCGAGGCGAAGGATTTCTGCCCCAATCAAATCACGCTGGCCCACGTTGATTACGGGTAAGCCGCCACATACCGTGGCACTAAAGGCAAGGTGACTGTCATGGCGGCGTGCAAGCTGCTGTAGACCATCGTAATCCAAGACCAGGGGAGCCTTGTTGGCCAGTACGCAGGATCGGCCCTGGTCCAAGGCCGCACGCACACAGCTCAGGCCGGGCTCGCCGTCCTTGAGATTGACAGGTGAAGCTTCGAGGAGGAAATCATAATCGCTTGTTTGCGCCAGAGTCAGGGCATCGGACACGGCTTCGCCGCCATTGAATGTGCAGACACTTTGCTGACGCTGCTTGTGCGCAAGAAGCGAATTCAGGTCCAGACCCTGAGCTTGAACCACACCCCCACCACTGTCTGCGACTCCCACCACTTCCAGGCGGACGCCATAACGTTCGTCCAGAAGCGAGCGCTTTTGTAGCAGGATGTGCACCAGCTCCTGATGCACCGAGCCAAAACCGATGAGCACAAGGCGAAAAGTAGGCATATTCAAGACTCCTCTTTCAGGGTGATGCCGATAGGGCAATGATCGCTACCTCTCACATCAGGCCAGATCCAGGCATCCATCAGGCGAGGCAAGAGTTCCGGGGCAACGAAAAAGTAGTCGATCCGCCAGCCCACGTTACGCTCGCGAGCACGGGTAGGCATCGACCACCAGGTGTATTGCTCCGCCAGATCAGGATAAAAGTGCCGAAACGTATCGACATAGCCGTGGGCCACAATCCGGTCTATCCAAGCACGCTCTTCGGGCAGAAAACCGGTTGTGTTCTCGTTGGCGCGCGGGCGAGCGAGGTCGATGGCTTGGTGGGCAGTGTTGACATCGCCTAAAAGAGCAAA
>JAADFV010000226.1 GCA_013152695.1 Chloroflexota bacterium
TGCTGGAAGGCCTGGAAGGCTATCGGGATAGCACTGGCATCTACTTCTGCCCGCTGACGCAGCCATTCGGCGTAAGCTGCTGGCGGTTCTGGGGCAAGAGGCTGTGCCTTCATAGCATGTTCGTAGAGGGTTATAATTTTGCGGGCAGGTGCAGAATTGAGTGAGCTATCGGCCGGGAAAGTGATCATCTCCGTAGGAATGATACCGGTCGCCAAAACATGGTCATAGGGACTGAGGCGGAAAGCAATATCCATAGCGGTGGACCGGGCCTGGGCGTCATAAGGGGTAAGAATGGCATGCTTGTAGGCGATATCGCCATACAGGGGCAGATTAATCGCCACCAGCAAGGGCGCGGCGAGCATGAGCCAACGAACCCGGCGCGGCGAGGACCCCCTGATCAGCCAAATGAGAGCGAGCAGCCACAGCAAAAGCCAGGAATAGGCGATGATGGCGCTGGCCCCACTGAGGCGATTGAATTGAAGGGCTGGGAGCAGAAGGATGATGGGTAGGAAGAAGTGCCAACGTTGCTGAGTATTGGAAGATGCCCCTAACGCCAGAGAGAGAAGGAATAACAAGGCAACCCCTCCCCCCCACAGCGCCATGGCGCCCGGCCAGGCAGCGCTGAGGCTGAAACCGAAACTGGCAGCGGCGGCTCCGGCGAAGAAAGGAAGCCAGTTGTGTTGTTCGTCGGATTGTTGTCGTTCCTTAGGCGCGGTGCTGGCGGAGGAAAGCTGTTGTGGCAATGCCAGGGCTACCCCAAACAGGGTCCAGGCCAATAAGTCGGAAGTATGGGTGCGAAAGCTAAAGATGAGAAAAACCCAGTGCGCTACCAGGGCGGCGAGGAGGAAAGGGGCTATCTTTGTCAGTGCGGCTGTGGGGGCCGATGTCGTTGTTCTGAGTCCAGCCAAAGCCAAGACTCCACCCAACCAGCCGGCCATAAATCCCACCGGCATCGCCCCCGGCCCTACCAGAAGAACCCCCATAAGAGCACCCAAGATCGTCCCCAACAGCGGCAGGCCATAGGCAAAGCCGCGCCTTGAAGCAGGGGCTACCAGCGGCGTAACCACCACAGTCCACCACACCAACCACAGACCCACACCAGGCAGACCAACCATACTCAAGGTATCCAGAAGCCAGGTATGGGCCCGATCGGGCAGGCGAAAGACCCAATCGACCTCGAAATGGGCGATTTGTGCGGGGAGATAGGGCGCAATCTTGAGAGCGAGATTGTCCGGGCCCAGACCCGTTAACAACCAACGTGGCTCATGACGAAAGATATCAAACACAGCTTGCCAAAATAACATCCGTTGGCCACCACTACCACCACTGGCAAAGACCTCGCTAAGACGAGAGGGCAAGGATTCAGGTATCACCCAGGCCAACAACAGGAGGAGGAAACCCGCAGCCAAGATGGCCACTCCCATCAGCGTCAATCCTCGTCGATCTTTCTGACGACCGCTGACCACCAGTAAGAAGGCAATGGCACTGATACCGGCGCCAAGAGCGGTGAGACTACCTGTGGCGATGAGAGCAGCTAATAGGAAAAGGAGATACATGCTGATTCCCCAATAGCGGGAACGAGATAAAGCTGGCCCGACAAGGAGCCGTGCCAGCCCTAAGGGAAGCACCATCAGCAAAAAATCAGCAAGGAAAAGAGGATTGCCGGGGGTTGAAGAAGCCCGTTGCCCCAGCACAAAACTGACCGCTCGTCCCGTGACAGGATCGTAACCGAACACTTGCAGCAAACCATAGAGCATGGGAATGGCCGCCGCGAGGAGGATGACATCGATGAGCAGCCATAACCGCCCTGATTTGACAAGCTGATAGGCACTGACAGCCATGGTCGCCCCGGCGAGAATACTTAAAAACCCATAACCCCGCTCATGATTCCCCCAAAAAGCAGTCACTGCATCTACTCCGAGGAGGGTGGCCAGTCCTGCCATAACCAATAAAGCCAAAAGCCATTTGAACCCAGGCATCAAACTGCTCCAGGCACCCTGCAACCCAGACCAGGCTCCACCCCGGGCTTCGACCAGTAAGCCGATGGCGGCGATCAGGGCAAGACTACGAACGAGCGCCGCCTTATCAGGCTCGAAGCTGACACTGCTTTGGATATTGAAGTACGCGGGGATGACGGCCAATGCCACGAGGAGGGCAATGGCGCTCATGCCAAGGTTAGGCGTGTTCTTACGGGGACGGACACGACGTCGGGACATAAAAAGATTATACATGGCCTTACGGCAGAGGTGAAACAGCAGACAAAGCGTATGTGATAATTGCTGCTAAAACAAAATGGGGCGAAGCAAGAATTTCTTCGCCCCATTTCTGGGTATCTTGGAGGTTAACCTGAGGTTATTGATGTTGTACCCAAATTCCACCCACCCAAGTTGACGAAATGTAGACTCCTCTTCCCCATATTGCATTGAGATAGCCCAAATAGGCGGTTGAAATCGCTGCAACGCCTGCACAGAATGGATATCCAATCATACCGCAGATGGCGCTTACGCTTCCCCCGAACCAAATGACCTGATCGGTAAGACACTTATTGAGAGCAGTTACGTAACCCCACCAGAAATACCAGGTGCCATTATGCCCCGGACAACGGTTTCCTGTCAGATCTTGAGCATTGAGGAGCTCTGATACCATTGCTGCGCTACTATCGAGTTGGACATCGCTTAGATTCAGTATACCCATTTGAATCTGTCTGTTTGTAACCTCCATAGATCGAACAAGTTCCTGGTATATCTGCTCGTTTATACCGAGCTGTCCACCAGACTTTGCAGGTAACGCCAGCAATCCTTGATCTGTGATGTAGATGTACCTCTCCATCACTTTGATGGCTTCTCCATACTGTTTAGCCTTAACCATATTCTGCTGATATTGTTTCCAGACATCTAATGTAAAGCCGGAGCTCATGGTCATCGGCAAGTAAATTCGATGCTGGTCGAGACCAGGGGTTGGAATCGACGTTGGGCCATCTGCAGATACCGGGATTATACCGGTGAGAATGATGGAGAGAGCCAGGATTGTGGACACATAAGCTTGCAAAAGCTTTCTTGTTTTCATGATTCTCACTCCTCGCATTGTGGTGCTGGTGTTCAGAAATACACCAGACAACGAAAAAGCATCTACTTCATTCTGACATATTGCTTCCATTGTCGTCAATGCAAATTTACTTGAATTTCTATTTATTGAGTCCCCAATATTGGATTTTTCAACTTTAAAAATTAGGACTTCTATGCTAATATTTCAATAGCCCGTTATATCTCAATTTGGAGAACGGAAATATGAACAATAAAGAATTTGGCAAACTTGTTGCCGCTCTGCGAAGACAACTGGCGATCCGCATTGGGGAAAATGTATTTCAAAAGGACCTAGAAAGGATGATAGGACTCACGAGCACGGACAAGGCGTATCAACGCTCGCGTGCAGGCATTATTGGGCGGATCGAAAGAGGAGAATTAGCCAATTTGAGTGAAAGAGATATCCTAAAATTGGCAGATGCCTTCGAGTTAAACCGTATGGAACGCAAGGAATTTATCACTGCCGCCAATAGAGTTTCTCTTAAGTTCATTTATGAGACAGGACGGACTGTAGACGATGAACTTGCAGTCAGTCTAGATTCATTAAGAAAGTGCATGCTGCCAGCCTTTATCCTAGATCCTTTTAGTGATATTATCGCCGTAAATTGGATAACAATTCAGTTGCTTGGAATCACGGCAGATATGTTTGAATTTGCCATTGACGAACCCTTATCTACTAATTTGCTGTACTACGTACTCTCTCCTATATCAGGATTTTGTAAATTGATAGGGGTAGATGATGGCTATCAAGATTCCTACGCACAGAAAACTATCATAATGAATATGCAGATATTTCGGCGCACCTCATTACGTTATCGCCATCATCCGTATTACAGATATCTCATTAATGGTCTTCGCTTTAATGCAGATAGTGTTCTCAGACGTAGATTTCGGAAGTATTGGGCTGAGTCGGCGGTTGCTCCCGATGTAGATACGAATGTCCACTTTGACTACACATACGATCATCCAGAATACGGCCATCTCCACTATACAGTCTCCTTTGCCCCGGAGATCACAAGTCAAGGGGAACTGTACTTCACGTATTATGTTCCTGCAGACATCAAAACACTGGGGGTTTTTGCTAAGATCGCCGAAGAATCTGCAGATAGCCTTGGAGTCATCCCCCTGGTTGTCTTTGATAATTGGCCAGAAAAGCCAATATCCCCGAAAAATACCGAGAAAAGACTCATCATTCCTCACTAGGCATATTTATTTGGCGAAGGCTTGGCAGATAAACGAGATTTATAAATATAGACAAAGACAGATGAAATTCTATTGGATTTTATTCGTACTTGTCTTCCTTTCCAGGCGTTATCCTCTGCTAACTATCGAATAAAGCGCCAGCCATTGCTGAAAACGCTGCTCGGGCGCAAAGTGAGGCTGCTGACAGTAACGTTGGCCGAGATCAGGGCCATGCGGGAATGAAGGGGCAAACACATACCTGATACCGGCGACAATAGCGGCAGGGTCATCGCCGGGGATGAGATGGGCGTGGGGGGCTGCCTGGCAGAGCTCGGGAAGATTTCCGACTGCGCTGGCCACCACGGGCACCCCCAGACACAAGGCCTCGAACACCGTCATACCCCAGGCTTCGTGCCTTGAAGGTACCGCGACGACATCGATGCTCTGT
>JAADFV010000227.1:0-1461 GCA_013152695.1 Chloroflexota bacterium
CAGGCCGTAATGTTCATTCGCCTGTTCTTCGGTGATGTAACCGTTTTTCAGGTCTTCTTTCACCAAGGCCAAATCTCGTTGCATGGGATCACCCCAGCCTGCGCCCGTGGCAGTCATCACCTGGATGACATCGTCGGTGTTCAAGGTGAGGCCACTGACAACCGAGTACCGTTCTCTTTCCCCATTGGCGCGGCGGATGATCACGTGATTGCGCGAACCAGGTTGGCCCCCTTTCAGCGGCCATGGTGGCACTTTGTCCCGCGTGTAGGCGACGGTAAGCCAGGCATTGTCAGAACGGATGCGATAATCGATGCGGACGCCCTTGCCGCCCCGATGCAGGCCGGCACCCCCGTCTTCGTCATGGAAGCTGAGATAGTCCACGGTGACACCATAGCGGGCTTCTGCAACCTCGGCAGGACAATTGTAGGTCTCGCCATGGAAGGCAGAAAACTGGCCGGGCATACCGTCAGCACGGGGGGAACCACCCCAACCGCCCAACTCCGGCTCAATCACGGCGTAAGGGCGGCCTGTGTCAGGATGAATGCCGCCAAAGAGCGTGCCACAAATAGAGGCAAAGCCTCCGGCGGGAAGACGGTCGGGCATGTGTTCGGCCAGGCAGCGCATGATCAGATCGTGGAGGCGGATGCTGATTTCGTAGTAAATCCCCATCGCCGCCGGGTGTTTGGGGTGGAAGACGCTGCCGTGGCGAAGCAGGACTTTCAACGGCCGGAAAGTGCCGCCATTGGCGATCCGTTCTGGCGATGTGACATTCTTGAAAGCAATCTGGCAGGCGACGATGGCATCATCAGCGCTCATGTTGAAGGGGCCAGGGTCTTGATCGGGATTATCACGCAAGTCGACGATGAATTCGTCATCCTTGATCTCCACCGTTACTTTGTAAACCTGCCCGTTGTCTTGCTCTTCGGCCACCAGGGAATACACACCGTTGGGGAGCTGCTTAAGGGCGTTGAGGCTCACCTGTTCGCCGTAGTCCAGATATTGGTCGAGGGCGGCAAGGAAGACATCTTTGCCGTACTTGTTAACAATTTCCAAAATGCGTCGCTCACCCACACGTACCGAGGCAATACCCGCCCACAGATCGCCCGTGAGGAAGTCGGGCATGCGGCAATTGGCAGTAAGGATGTCGAAAACCGAGGCAATCGGCTTCCCCCGGGCAATGAGCTTGACACCCGGATAAATCATGCCTTCCTGGAAGATTTCGGTGGCATCGGTCGACATGCTGCCGGGAACCATGCCGCCCACGTCGTTCCAGTGGGCAATGTTAGCCGTCCAGGCCACGAGTTCGCCGTCGACAAAGACGGGCATGGTGAGAACCATGTCGTTCAGATGGGTGACACCGCCGTTGTAAGGGTCATTGGTAAGAAAAACGTCACCCGGTTCGATGTCGCCGGGTTGGTCGAATTTGGCGAGAATACGTTTCACGGTTTTGTCGAGGACGCC
>JAADFV010000227.1:1494-11044 GCA_013152695.1 Chloroflexota bacterium
CATTTCACCGTTGCGGTCGGTGATGCCGGTGCCCATATCCAGCACTTCGTAAATGATGGCGCTCATGGCCGTGCGGCGCAGGGCGGCAAACATCTCATCCGCTGCCGCCTGCAACGAATTCTGAATGATTTCCATGGTGATCGGATCATAGTGCTTACTCATTGCTTCCTCCTTGCAGGGCAGTCAGGATTTGATAATTGCCATAGTCATCGATCTCGCAGGGCATGCCCGGAGGGATGACAACCGTGGTTTCTGCCTCTTCGATGATAGCCGGGCCTTCAAAGCGCATACCCGGTGTGAGGGCATCACCGTCGTAAATCGTGGCCTGATGAACGCCTGCTTCCAGAAAATCGACTTTCCTGATGCCTTTGATTGCTTGCTCGATTTTACCGTTGCCTGCTGGCAGTTTTTGTGGTTTGAGCTTGTCGACCTCGGCCATGGCGATGAGATGGTAGGTCACGAGTTCGATGGGCGCATCCAGGCGATAGGTGTATTCCCGCTCGTAGTTGACATGAAAATGTTCGATGATGTCATCCAGCATTGTTTCTGAGATGGGGCCGTTAGGTAGGTCGATTTCTGTAGAATGTTCCTGGTTTTGATAGCGAAAACGGCCGTAGCGCAAGAAACTCACGCGAGAGCGATCGATGTTTTCAGCTTCGTATTCCTGATAGGCACGTTCCTCGAGCGCAGCAAAAACGTCACTCATCTGCTGGGCGGCACTGGCTGAGGTGAGTTCGACAATCTGGGTTTGCAGATAATCGCGACGGAGGTCGCTGAGGAGCATGCCCCAGGCCGAGAAGACGCCGGAAAGATGGGGAATAATCACTTTTTTGATACCCAGTTCGGCTGCGAGGGTGCAGGCATGCATGCCGCCACCGCCGCCAAAGGCAATCAGGGTGAAATCACGCGGATCGTGACCACGGTTGACCGAGATTAGTTTGATGGCGTTGACCATGTTGTTGTTGGCCAGGCGAATAATGCCGCGCGCTGTCTCTTGACGACTGATCTTCAGCTTTGCCGCCAGCTTGTCCAATGCTTCGTTCACGCCCTTCATGTCGGCGACAATGGTTCCCCCACAGAAATAATTGGGGTTGATGCAGCCCAGGGCCAGATTGGCATCGGTGGTAGTGGCGTTGGTGCCCCCTTTGCCGTAGGAAACCGGACCCGGATCGGCGCCGGCGCTTTGCGGGCCCACATGTAACCGCTCGAATTCATCGATCCAGGCAATCGAGCCCCCTCCCTGCCCGATTTCGACCAGATCGACCACCGGTACCATGGCAGGATAGCCGGCAAAGACCTCGGTTTGCTCGACCATGTAATTGGTGTTCAGCTTGACCTGGCCATCGGTAATGAGCCCGCACTTGGCCGTCGTGCCGCCGATATCGAGGGCAATCACCTCAGATTCACCGATCAGGTGCCCGAGAATCGCTGCTCCCCAAACACCGCTGGCCGGCCCCGATTCGATCATGGTGATGGGGATCTCTCGCGCATTTCTGATTGTATCGATGCCGCAGTTGGATTGCATGATGTAGGGCGTACAAGTCATCCCGCCCTTGCTCAGGCGCCCGGTAAGGTCGTCGAGATAGCGATGGGAGATGGGTTGGACGTAGGCCGAGAGAACGGCTGTGCTCGTCCGCTCATACTCACGCCACTCCCGCGTGATCTGGTACGACCCGACCACTGACACTTCAGGCCAGAGAGCCTTGATTTCCTGCACTGTGGCTTCCTCGTGCGCCGAGTTGGCATAGGAGTTGAGGAGGCATACGGCGATGGCTTCCACGCCTTCGGCACGAAAATCAGCGAGGATGTCGGGCAGAGCCGACAAATCCAGGGGCTTGCTTTCGATCCCTTTGTAATTGATGCGACCGGGCACTTCACGCCGTAAATAGCGCGGCACAAAAGGCTTGGGTTTCTGGTACTCGAGATTGAAGTAGTCGGGGCGATTACCGCGACCGATCTCCAGAACATCGCGAAAACCTTCGCTGGTAATGAGGGCCGTCTTGGCTCCCTTGCGCTCGGTGATGGCGTTGATAACAATGGTGGTGCCATGCACGAAGGAAATGAACTGGCTGGGGGTCAGCGCGGCGGCCTCGATCACGTCCATCACGCCTTGCTCGAATTGGTGTGGTGTGGTGTGACTTTTGGCTGTGCGCACAGTTCCGTCTGCATCGACGCAGACAAGATCGGTGAAAGTGCCACCGATATCAGTAGCTACTCTTGTCATGGGATTGGCTCCTGAGATGAGATCAAAGGGATATGGAGTAAGGAGTAAGAAGCAGGATGTGGGGCGGGGATGAGGTCGTCGCGCCACCTCATTTATGGCCCACCTGGCTGCTTTTACCCATTTTCAGGACTGGTTTCGTTGCGGGGAACGATAATTCTGTTGCCGAAGGTGTATGGTTTTTTGAAGATTCCGAATTCAGCCAGTTCGCCGGCAGGGGGGGCTTCGCTACCCCATTTGCGACTGGGCTTCCAACCACACTGCTTCTTCAAGAGGGCCGCGTGTTCGGCAGCTTTGAAAGCAGCAATCGAGGGATCGATGACTGGCACACCCAATTCTGCCTCCAGCTCTTTGTAGAAACCGGTTTCGAGGGTGCAGCCCAGAATCAATGATTCGGCGTAATCTTCTTCTACGGCTTTTCGCCCGGCAGCAATCAAACGGCTGCGTGTGTACTCGTGATCTTGTTGAAATTCGAGGACATTCATGTCGAGCTGGCGGAAGGACATAAGCTTATCTCCGTAGCCATAATGCCGCACGGTGTTACGCATCTGATTCACCCATTTGTATTGGCCCACGAGGATAGAAAAGCTATTTGCCAGGGTCAAGGCCGTTTCGATGGAGGAATGGCAGGGGGCGACGACGATCATATCGCCGGATATCTCACGGGCATCATGTAGGGCCGTGTCATAGAAGCAGCCGATAACCATGGCATCGAAACCTTCTTTCGCAGCCTGATGGGCGGCCCGCACGATCTCGGCCGTGACAATGGCTTCATAGGTACGGTACTCAAGATTAGTAATCGGTCCAATACGGTCAGGATCGAAGGAGGTGATATGAGCTTCGGTGGCAGGATATTTGTACTCTCTGATCCAGTCGGCCATGAATTCGTCATAATCATCGCTGCCAACAGGGTCTAGAAACATTACTTTAAGGGAATGCATCGCTCCACTCCATCAATGGTCGAGTGTCATTTGTCAGGGGTTTAGTTGTTTGTTTGGACAGAATGTTCAGAGGTGGGGGGCTGCTCGAAGAGGTGGCAGCGAACGGTGTGCCCCGGCGCTGTTTCCACCATCACCGGGTCCACCTGCTCACATATTTCCATGGCATAAGGGCAGCGTTGGTGGAAACTACAGCCGGGAGGCACGTTGACAGGGCTAGGAATTTCACCACGGGATTCGATTTTGGCCGGTTTGATCGCCTCTTCTTCTTCAGTGAGCACCGGGATGGAAGAGAGAAGCATCTGGGTGTAGGGATGGAGGGGTTTCTCGAAAAACTCTTCCGCCTCGGCCACCTCACATATCTTGCCCAAGTACATGATCGCCACACGTGAGGCAACATTGCGCATGAGGCTGAGGTCGTGGGTAATGAAAAGGTATGAGAGATCGAATTCTTGTTGCAGTCGAATGAGCAAATTGATCACTTTTCCCTGAATGGAAACATCCAGGGCGGAGGTGGGTTCATCGAGAACGATGATGGAGGGGTCTGTTGCCAGGGCGCGGGCGATGGCAACGATCTGTTTTTCGCCGCCGCTCAATTGGCGGGGGTATTTGTGCATGTATTCAGGAGGTAGCTCCACCAGGTTGAGCAGCCGTACAATTTCCTCCAGGCGGTTCTTCTGGGGCTGATGGATGCGCAAAGGCAGATCGAGGATGTTTTTGATGGTACGGCGAGGGTTGAGAGAGGAGCCAGGGTCCTGGAAGACGATTTGGATCTCCTTTTTATGCATCTGCGAGCGACCTTTCGGATCCGCGTACAAATCATCACCCTGAAAATGGATGGAACCCGAAGTGGGGTGATACATGCCGACCGTGATGTAGGCCACCGTGCTTTTCCCTGAACCCGACTCTCCTACGAGACCGAATGTTTCCCCTTTGCGTAAGCTGAAGGAGACGCCATCGACCGCTTTTACGGTAATGGGTGTGCGCTTGATCACGCCCTCGTGACCGATGACGAAATGTTTTTTCAGATCGGTGATGGTGAGGATCTCGTCATTCATGACACCATCTCCTTCTGCGTGGACGCGGAAGCCGTTTTGGGGAATTGATCATAGAGAAAACAGGCCACGTGATGTTCTTCCTCGACGGTATAAAATTCGGGTTTGTGCTCCTGGCAGATGTCCATGGCGCGTGGACAACGGGGATGAAAACGACAGCCCGTGGGCGGTTCCAGATAGTTGGGAATACGTCCCGGTATGCCATGGGCAACGCCCCCTCCCGTCAGCTTGGGTACGGCGTCCATGAGCCCCTGCGTGTAAGGATGGTAGGGGTTGGTGAAAAGTCTGTGAGTGGGAGCAACTTCGACCATATTACCGGCATACATCACATACAGGCGGTCGGTCATCTGACGGACAATGCCCAAGGTGTGGGTGATGAGAATGACAGAGCTATCACGTTGCTCCACCAATTGGTGCAGCAGTCGCAAAACCTGATCCTGGATGGTGACATCGAGGGAGGTGCCGGGTTCATCGGCAATGAGCAGCTCGGCAGGGCCATGCCGATGCACACGCGTTGGCGCATACCGCCACTGAGCTGAACGGGGTAGGCGTCGAGCAGGCGCTCGGGATCGGCCAGAGCCACGTCTTTGAGGGCCTGGATTGCTTTTTGATGGATGGCTTTGCGGGGGAGCTTGTGGTTTTCCGGCGAAGCGTATTTGATCACGGGTTCGAGCTGTTGGCCGATGGTAAAGACAGGATTGAGGGCGGCGGTGGGGTCCTGGAAAATCATGGAGATGCCCTGGCCTCGCACATTACGCATTTCTTTGTCTTTTAAGTGACGAAGGTCTTGGCCATGAAAGCGGATTTCACCGCTTTGAATAAATGCGGGTGGCTGCGGCAGAATGCGGAGAATGGCTTTCATGGTGGTGGTCTTACCGCAGCCGGTTTCACCTACCAACCCCACTTTCTCACCCTTGTGGACAACAAAATCAATGCCATCCAGGACTCTTAGCTTTCCGCCGTAGACGTTGAAGCCCACATGGAGGTCTTCGATCTGCAATAAAGGTGTCATTGTCATGCTACACCTCCTCTGCCGCAAAGAGGTCACGTAAACCGTCGCCCAGGAGATTGAAGCCGAGGACAACGACGACAATGGCCAGAGCCGGGAATAGTGATATCCACCATTGGTCGGGGAGGTATTTGGCGCCGCTGGCGACCATCGTCCCTAACCCCGGCTTAGGCGGCTGCACCCCCAGGCCGACAAAACTGAGGGAGGCGCCGATGATGATCACCCAGCCCATGTCCAGGCTCATTTTCGTAAAGATGGAGGAAATCGTATTTGGGAGAATCTCGCGGAAGAGGATGTGGGCGGTGCTGGCGCCGGTCACTTCCGCCGAGCTGACGAAGAACTCATTGCGCAAGGCGCTGGTTTGGCCGTAGACGAGGCGGGTGTACCAGGGCCACCACATTAGGGAGATGGCGATCATCGAATGGGAGAGGTTGGGTTCCAGGACCGAAGCAATAGCCAGGGCCAGGATCAAGGAAGGCACCGAGAGAAAGATGTCGGTGATACGCATAATGACGGTATCGATGCGGGTGCCCTGAAAATACCCGGCAACAAGTCCCAGCAACACCCCCACCGGCACGACCAGGACCAGGACAATAATGCCCATGGTCAAAGAAAAGCGAAAACCGAAAATGGTGCGGCTAAAAATGTCCCGGCCGATTTCATCGGTGCCGAAGAGGTGTTCCCAACTGGGAGGCTGGTTGGCGTTAGCGAAGTCGGTGAAGGGCTTGGTGGCGTGATCGGGATAGGGGGTGACGTAGGGAGCGAAGATGGCCAGGAAAACGACGAGGAAGATGGTGGCAGCTCCAACAATTGAAAGAGGATTGCGCGAGAATTTGTACCACGCTCTTCCCACATTCTCTCGCCTGCTATCGCGTTCGAGTTTTTTGAGCTGTTGAGGGGTCAGGCCCGACGGTAGTTCACTGACTTGTTGCGTCATGAGGTGGACTTTGTCATGAGATGGAAAGTGCGGAAGGTTATTCGCTTCTGGCTGAGCGCAAGCCGATACGTGGGTCAAGACGGGCGACGGTGATATCCACCACGATGTTGACAATGATGAAGACAATGCCCAGAATGAGGATCACGGCAGAGATGGCATTCAAGTCTTTGCGCAGGATTGCATTCATGCCGTAACGTGAAAGTCCGGGCCAGACAAAGATAAGCTCAACCAAAAAGGCGTTGCTAAAATTAGCGGCAAAATCAAGGCCGATGATGGAGATGGTTGGAATCAGAGAGGGCTTGAGAAGGAAGCGACCCATCACAGTGCCTTCGGGGATGCCAAAGGCGCGGCTGGCGGCGATGTAGTCCTTGTTTAAGTTTTCCGACATGCTGGCACGAGTGATGCGCGCTTCCTGAGCCATAGAGCCCATGGCTAGAGCCAGGGCCGGCAAGACAAGATGCTTGAGGGCATCGAGCAAGGCCGCGAAATTCCCGGCGAGGAGGGAATCGACGGTCATAAAACCGGTCACTCTTGGCGGCCGCGTAACCTCTTCGCTCAGGCGGCCCAGGGTGGGGAACCAATGCAAAACATAACCAAAAAGCAGCAGGAAAAGGATAGCGAATACAAAGGAGGGTGTCACTACGCCCATGTAGGAAAGGACACGCACGACATTGTCGACGAGTTTGTCCTTATGCCAGGCAGAAAGTGTGCCCAGGCCAATCCCGAGGCCGGCGGAGATGAGCAAAGAGAAGAGCGCAAGTTCAAGAGAGGCGGGAAAGAATTCGATAATATCTTGCGCTACCTCACGCCGTGTGACCAGGGAGATGCCGAAATCACCGTGCAAGGCATCCCGCAGCCAGTAAAAATACTGCACTGCCAGCGGCTCATTTAGATGCATTTGCTCTCGAATATTTTCAACTACCCAGTCCGGGGCGCGAGCCCCTACCGCCACGCGAGCCGGATCTCCGGGCATGACGCGGGCGATGACAAAAATCACCATCGAAAGGCCAAGTAAGACGAAGATCGAGTGAAAGGCTCGCTTACCGATGAAAGGTAAAAGCTTCATGAAGATGGCTCTATCAGGGAATCTGGCAGGGGGAGGTGCAGCGCACGCAAGTCATCGTTGGCAGGTCATTGTGCGTGCGCTGCGCCTGGGTTCTCAATGTTGACGAATATCCCCAGCAGCTTATTGCGCCGGGCTCACTCCGATTTGGGGAGCGAAGAAGTAGTATCCCTGCATAGGGCTCATTTCCCCTCGAGCTGCAGGCCAGTCGACATAATCCTGAACGGCATGTTTTTCGACCTGGTCGTAGATGAAGAGTGAGGGAGCAATGTCTACGATGTAATTCTGAAGTTCGTAGTACTTGGCATAGCGCTCATCTTGATCCACGGTGGCAAGAGCATCGGCGATTTTGGCGTCGAAGTCCTTATCGAGCAACCATTCGTTCTGCAACCATTGATCGGCCGTGACGGAGTTGTAACGCTGGTTGAGCATCACACCGGCATCAGGCAGATCGGCAGAGACGTAGATGGTGACGACATGGGGGCTGGTTTCCAGCTTACTCATATTCTCGACCACACTCAACCAGGGCGTCGAAACGACTTTCACGGGAATACCAATGTCGGCCATGTTGGCCTGGAAGAGAAGGGCGAATTTTTCTTCGTCGGGAACTTCCGAGATCCAATGGATTTCGACCGGATATTGGTCGAGTTCATTCGCGTACTGGCACTGCGCCAATTCCTCTTTGGCTTTGTCGAGGTCGCGGGAGAAGACGAATACATCGGGATTGTGGCCGGCAAGGGTGCTGGGAACGGGGCCTTGCGACTGTTTTGTACCCGGCCATTCCAGTCCTACAGCCGTATCATAGTCGAAGGCGTAGGAGATCGCGCGGCGGCAGTGGACATCATCGGTGGGCGCGATCTTGGTGTTCATCATGAAGTAAAATTCGGTCATGGTGGGGATGGCAGCGATGGAGATACCCTCGATTTCATCAGTGCTTTCAGGGCCTGTACCGTCTGCCATTGATCGCTAATTTCCAGGCGGCGATCATTCATCAAAGTACGGATGGTCGCTGTCTCGGTTGTGGCAATGAAGCGCACTTCGTCCGGAGCATTGTCGGCAAAAGTTCCCCACCAGTCGTTGTTTTTCTCCATGAGGAGGTATTCTTCAAGGGGGAATTCTTTGACTTTGTAGGGGCCGGAGCCAGCATCATGGGTGAGCAGCCAGTTCTTACCAAAGTCGCCGTTGTCACCGTAGGCACCCTCGGCAGCTGTGTTGCTCTTTACGAGGTCTTCATTGAGGACATAGAGGCGTACCAGGCTGAGGAGGAAGAGGCCACTGGGCTGAGACAGGGTAAAGACGACCGTCTGATCGTCGGGAGCAGAGACATCTGCGACGTTGTCAAACATGTAGGCATAACCCTCACCAACCCCTTGCAGGCGGTTCATGCTGTAAACGACATCGCTGGCAGTTAAATCGCTGCCGTCATGGAACTTCAGTCCCGGTCGTAATTTGAATGTCCAGGTCAAACCATCATCTGATGTCTCCCATGATTCTGCCAACCAGGCATCCACACCACCATCTTTATTGGGGAAAACCAGGGTATCGTAGAGATTGACCAAGGCCGCCGAACTGGAAAAGTCGTTGCCAACAGCCGGATCGATAAAGGTTGGCCAGGCAAAAGTGACGCGCAAAGCGGTGGGGCCTGCCTCAACGGGGGGCTGGGTGGCTTCTGGTTCGGCTGGTGCCTGTGTGGCTTCGGCCGGTGCCTGCGTTGGTTCTGCAGGCGCAGGGGTAGCTGCGCCTCCACAGGCAGCCAACACCACCAAGGCTAGAACGAGCACTAGAACTGGAACTAGGCGAATACGTTTCCAAGATTGCATCATGCACCTCCTCACTAGGGAAAGCTGTGGATCGAACAAAACTGAAATAAACGACATGCGTGGCAGCAAAAAAATGACAGGTGTGGATCCTGCCATCTCTTTGATGCCCAGCATCATGATCTTAGCACAAGGAAAACGAATGGTCTTGAGCCATGCGTCTTGTCCTTGCTAAGACAATCTCACCATCCTCGAGGGTAGATTCTGGTACAAATGACTCATCCCCGTCCCGTCTCGGGGTGGCGATAACATGCAATGACGCAGTCGTGGTAAGCGGGTGAGCAATTTCTGCAAGAACGCTCTGCCGCAAGGTTCAATTTTACGATGTCCCTGTTTTTCGAGTGTGCTTGTCGCCGGGAAATTCCTCACCCCTGCGCAAGGCCCATCTTCCCCCACCGCGCTTAAAGGTCTTCGGGTAAAGGCCGTTCTGGCGGTCCGATGTAATTGATTTCCCTTTTGCCTGCGAATTGCAGGGGCCTGCCCCTGGTCATCTCCTCGTGCACGTGCGCG
>JAADFV010000228.1 GCA_013152695.1 Chloroflexota bacterium
GGAGTCGCCGGGAAAAAGGAAACATAAGCACCGAGTTAAGGATGGAAGCGGAGTGTCAGGGGGAGGAAAAGCTGTGGGGGAGTGGGGGTGGGGCTTAGGGTGGCCGTAGCCGTAGCGCTCGGCGTGATTGTGGGAGTTGCTGTGGGAACAAAGGTCGGTGTGACAGTCGGGCTGGGCGTAACGGTGGCGGTTGCCGTGGCAGTGGGTGTGAGTGTCGCCGTAGGAGTGGCAGTCACTTCAGGGCAGTTTGGCACTTTGATCGCAGCCTCATTCGACCAGGGACTGTACACATCTGTTCCGCGTAGGGCACGTACGACGTAGGAGTTACGATCCTGGCAAAGAGGGAGGGAGTCTGTCCAACTGAGCCACTTACCTTGTCCTTCAGCACTGATCATTTCCGCAACACGTTCGTGGCGCGGTTCATCACCCTTACGCCGCCAGATTTCGAATCCGGTTTCATCGGGTGAGGCATCGCGCCAATGAACAATGACACCCTCGCCCCCCGCGGTCAGCTCGACCCAGGTGGAGGAAGGCGCACAAGGAGGGTTGGCACCTGTAACTGTCTGGCTGTAGGGTGAAAATAGTCCATCACGCTCTGTGCGCAGCCGGTAAGACCAGGTGCGGCTGCATTCGCTGGCAGGAAAACGATCGGCAAAATAATTGGTGTTGGCCGTAACTGTAGCGAGAGGACGCCAGGCTTCACCGGGGCGGGCCCTTTCGATGCGAAAGGCTGTTTCGTCTGAAGCAATATCCAGCCAGTGCATATCCAAAATGTACCAACCCGGAACGGGGTAGAGGTTCAGGTTGATGGGAGCACAGGGCGCCGTAAGCGCTATTTGCACATCACTCCAAAGCCCCGGCCTGTCGTTGCTGTCCCAACCGCGCATGCGGTAGGCATAGCTGTGCGAACAGGCGACTTTATCGTCATCGTAAGAATTCGTTTCGACGAAAGCGAGAGTCTCCCAGGCATGAACACCATCTTGGGAGCGTTGGATTTCAGTGTAGGCGATATTGGCCGAGGGCGACCAGCTGAGATGGATACTATATTCACCAGAAACACTCTGGACAGATAAGCTGATTGAGGGATCATCCAAAGGGCTGGCTATCGAAGCTGGCAAAAGGATAAGCCCGAGTAAGATAAGAAGGACGAAGAAAAAAGTCGTTCGGCCTTGCAAAACGTGTGCAAAAAAGAGTTGCATGTTGGCGTGTGGTTTATTCTGTTTGGCTGGGAAAAATGGGATACAAAAGGGGACGATGAGGGTGGGGAATGTTCATTTTGACCGCTTCGCGGTCATACGTCAAGTAAAGGCAACCCTGAATTGGTGCTTTTCTATCCTTTTCCCTCCCCTGTGCGCTAAAACTTGACATCGAAGCCAGGATACTTAACACTTGTATACAACTTTTCCGACGTATAGAATTTAGAAAGAAAGGCGATAACTTATGACCACACCCATGCTCACACAAATCGAAGAAGACAAACACTGGTGGTTTGCCACCCGCACCCGCGCCATTTTGGCCCTGCTTGACAAGTACGCAGGGGCGGGACAGCGCCAACGCAAGGTACTCGATGTCGGCGCCGGAGCTGGCAATATGATGCACCAGCTTGCCCAATACGGCGAAGTCGTGGGATTAGAAAACAACCCGAAACCCATTCCCATTGCCCACGAGCGCGGATTCGATGTGCGTCTGGGATCTGCCACCGACATCCCCTTTGATGATGATACCTTCGACATTGTGGCATTGCTGGATACCGTCGAACATATCGAAGAGGAAACGGCGGTCTTACAAGAGACTTATCGCGTCACGAAACCCGGCGGTTATATGATTGTGACCGTGCCCGCCTTTATGTGGTTGTGGAGCCACAACGACGTCGTCAACTTACACAAACGCCGCTATACCGTTCCCGAGCTCAAACAGAAGCTGGAAGCGGTGGGCTGGCAGGTACCTTACAGTAGCTACAACTTTACGACCATCTTTCCCCTCTCGGCCGGGCTCATTCTCTGGCGTAAACTCCTCCACCGGGCGCCGGAAGTGGCCTCTCCTCATTTTGATGAGGATGCTTATCAGGTGGAGATGGAACCGGCACCTCCCTGGCTCAACACTCTTCTGGAAGGCCTGGGCAAGGTTGAAGTTGCGCTCTTGCAGCGTATGAGCCTACCGGTTGGCACCAGTATTATCGCTATGGCCCACAAACCGGAATAGTTGTCAGACGTTGGTCGGTAGCGACGAATTCCAAATCGGCAAACTCACTTCACGGATCTAGAACATGTCATCAACCGATCCTACTTCACCCCCACCGACCGATTTTTCCTGGGAGCGTTGGCTTCTGCAGGGTTTGAGTGCCCTGCGACGCACCCTCTTTCGCTATGATTTCGGCTTACCGGAAGCATTCTGGCAGCACCTGGAAAATGCCGCCCACGAGCTATTGGCTGCCGCCCGTATTTTGCTCCGCACCCTTCTCAGCCGCCACCACGAACCGGCTCCTCCCCCCGAGGAACGAGGACCTATCGAAATCGAGTGGGAGTGAAAAATTAGCCCTCTGCTTCCTTCGCACATTCGGGACAATAAAGGGGGTCTTCCAATTCGATCAAGTGCCGGGCACAGATAGCGAATACTTCTACCCGCTCGAGGATGCCAAAACGCTTGATTACCGAGGCTTCCAGGGCAATTTCCTGGCAATTCGTGTTGAGGAGAATGTTGGGGACAGGGCAAGAATTACATAGGGCGCGACGCCAGGGTCGTGAATCACGATTGCGTTTAATTAGTCGGCATTCCTCGTAATCGCGACCGCGATGAAAGTCGGCATAGTAGTAGCGGCACTGAACTGGTTTGGGAGCAACCATGGGCAAATCGTAGCAGTCATACCCGAAAACGTCAATTCGGGCGAGGAGGGTGAGGTTCGTCAATCACTCAATTCGGTCCATTCTTCCCGCTGCAAAAGGTCGCTTACCGTTTCCCTTCGTTGCATGAGAAAAAGACCTTCTCTCGTGAGGGCGTAAACCGGGGGACGTAACGTCATGTTGTAATTGCTGGCCATACTGAGTTGATAAGCACCGGCAACCGGCATGGCAAGGATATCGCCCACCCGTGTGGAAGGAAATTCGAGTTGGGAGATAAGGATATCGCCGCTTTCACACAAGGGACCGACAATGCGTGCTGGCCCCGCTATTGGCGCCAGAGGAGCGGCGGGAAGACTCGCCGTATAGCGGGCACCGTAGAGAGCCACACGAGGATTGTCTGCCATACTTCCGTCGACCGCGATCAGCCGGGTTGCATCCGGCAAATGCTTGATGGCTCCGACCCGGTACAGGGCGATACCGGCGCGCGCGATCAGAGAACGGCCCGGTTCCAGGACAAGGGTGGGGTGAGGGCCGCCATGGTACTCTTCCCAGGCTTTGGCACTGTGTGCGGCCAGGCGCTGTACAGCCTCGCTCAGGGAAAGGCGCTCATCCTGGGGATGATACGATACGCCCAGGCCACCTCCAGGACACAAACTCTCGATTTTCCCCCACCCCTGTTCCTCGATTTCGACGGCGAGCTGGATCAAAGAGCGGCTGGCTGCCAGTAAGGGCTCGAGATCAAAAATCTGCGAGCCGATATGGGTATGCAAACCGACCAACTGCAGGCCAGGATGGCGGTGAATTCGTTCTGCTGCTTGTCGCGCCTCTGCCTGAGTGAGCCCGAACTTTGAGCCGATATGCCCGGTCTGACGGTAGGGGTGGGTTGGTGCCAGCAAGTCAGGATTCAGTCGTAGCCAGAGAGGAGGAGAGGGCTGGTGTTCAGCCAGGTGCTCTAGCAGGACCAGTTCATCCAGATTATCGACGACAATAGCGCCGACACCATACGCCATGGCCTGGCGTAGAAAAGCCGGTGATTTGTTATTCCCGTGGACATGTACCTGTTGCGGGGGGAAACTGGCGGCGACGGCGATTCCCAACTCTCCTTCTGAAACGACATCGACCTCAAGCCCGCGCTTTTGTAAAAACCGAGCCAGCCCTCGATTCCACCAGGCTTTGGCTGCATATGCCAGCCTCGTAGCCCCCGGCCAGGCGCGCAAACCGGCACGATAAGCAGCGATGGCCGTATCGATCGTGGCAAAATCATACACATAGAGAGGTGTTCCCACCTTGTCGGCCAAATTCGCCAAATCCCATTCACGCAAATATAAACGGCCACGGTACAAATGGGTACTGATCGGCCAGAGATAAAAAGGAAACTCACTTATTTTCATTACAACACCACCAACAGAATCCCTGCCAATGTTACCAACGCCCCCACAATTTCATTGATGCCCGGAATCTCGCCAAGCAGTAATACGCCCAAAAGAATGCCGCCGGTCACCTCTTGCGTGGCAATCACATTGACATAGGTAGCATGGGTACGGCGTAAAGCAGCATTATAAAGTGTATGCCCTAATCCCAGTGGCAGTAATCCTAATGCAAGCAAACTGAGCACCGTGCGCAGGTTGTAGCCCTGAGGCGTAAACGTAAGTGCTGCTGGAATCGCTGCCCACAGGGCTGCCAGACCGTAGATCGTGGCAGCATAGGTAAAGAGACTGTACTGATGCCGCTGCGAACGCCCAGCCACACTGTACAAGCCAAACATAATGGCTGATCCCAAAGCCAGCATATCTCCCAGCAACATACGCCGTGTAAAATGGGGCTGAAACCCCGCTAAAATCGCCACTCCGACCACTGCCAACTGCCAACACAATCCCTCCCCACTTACGCCGAGGAATGGGTTCGTGCAAAAATATAGCCGAAAACAATGTCACAAAAATGGGGGCAGTATAGACAATCGCCAGGGAGTGAGCAATGGTGGTGTAAGTAAGAGAGGCGATGTAAAAAAGGAAATGAAGCCCGGTTATCAGTCCGTAAAGTAAAAATCGGCGCCATTCTTGCCGGGGAATCGACCAGCTTTCTCCCTTGACGACCATAGCCAGGCGCAAAGCCACAGCCGCAATCAACAAACGCCAGGCCGCGATCTCATAGCTCGAAAGCGTATCGGCCCAGCGAATGAAGACAGGGCTGGTCGAGAAGAACAACACTGCCAGGCCCACATAGAGCAAACCATGCCGGTCAGGATGATCTTCTGTCGATAGGGATACGTTGCTGGCAGACATAAGGAGGAGTAGAAGCCTGTGCCTGTCTCTTCAGTCTTACTTGACAAACAAAGACCGCCCTGTTTGAGGACGGTTTTGTTGCGGGTGTTGGGCGGACTTGTTAGAAACTCCCGCTTGAAAAGGCTCCTGCGACAAGAGAAAAAACCATGGCAATGACGATCAGAGCGCCAATGACATACCAAACAGTGGTTTTCCAATCTTGTTTTTTGGCCGGAGCAGTCTTACGTTTACGACGACGTGTCATTTCATGCCTCCAAAAATTTCATATTTGGCATGGTTCTGTTTAGAAAGAGCACGGCGCACTTTGTGAGGAATCATGCCAGCACATCATAGCGATTTTAGCACATGCCATGGTATTCCTTCAACCTCACCGGGTAATGAATTCAGCTTATGCAGCATCATCTATTTAGGGGATGTAACCCTCGCCCCTGCTATAACATCTAACCCTCAGTTTGCAATCAATTTTCATACCGAAATCAATGAGTTCATGCTCACAACTTGAGCTTGAAAGCGTCAATAAACATTATAGGAGACTACTACCCCATGGCTTTACTAAACCCCGAAGATGCCAAGGCTGTAAGCGAACAATTCGAAACTAACATTAAGCGTCCTGTCAAACTCATCGTAGCAACCAGTCAGGACAACTGCATGTATTGCAACGAAGTACGCGCCCTGGCCGAAGAATTAGCTGAATTATCACCCGATCTCACGGTTGAGACTTTTGATCTTAACGACCCTGAAATTGCCGTTTACAACCTCGATAAAGCGCCGGCAATTGCCGTCGTTGCAGACGGACGTGGTGAAACCGCCGATATCGATTACGGAATCCGCTTTTATGGCATTCCCAGCGGCTACGAGTTCATGTCCTTCCTCGACGCGATCAATTCCGTCGGCAGCAACGAAGTGCAACTCATGGATCAGACCCGGGCCTTTCTGGATTCTCTAGAGCAAGACGTACACATCCAGGTTTTCATCACTCCTACCTGCCCCCACTGCCCTCGCGCTGTCATGCTTGCCCACCATCTCGCTTTTGCCAGCCCCCGCGTGCGGGCCGACATGGTCGAGGCAATGGAATTCCCCGACTTGTCGAACAAATACAACGTCTATGGTGTGCCCCGCACCGTCATCAACGAAGTGGTACACCAGGAAGGCGCCGCTCCCGAGCCAATGCTCCTGCAAAAACTCCGGGAAGCAGTGGCTGCCACCGTCGCCTGATATTTTGTACGGAACTCCTCCGTAACCCTCTCTCCTTTCTTTTACATGCAAACGCCCTGCCCAACAAAGCAAGGCGTTTGCGTGTTTTTGGGACTTTGTGGGGCAGGGGCAGGGAGCAGCAAGGAGGAGGAAGCAGGGAGTAGGAAGCAAGGAGCAAGAAGTAGGGAGCAGGAAGTAGGGTTTGCTC
>JAADFV010000229.1 GCA_013152695.1 Chloroflexota bacterium
AGAGAGATCGTTTGGCAGGAGAATTTGGGGTGGGAGATAGGCCGCATCGCTATAAAATTGTTTGAGGAAGGATGCAATTATCTCCTCATTTTCGTCTTCCCCCACACCTTCGAGCATAAAAGTCTCGCGCCCAATCAGGCGCCCCCGGCGGATAAAGAAGACCTGAATACAGGCATTGCCTTTATCCTGGGCCAGAGCAATCACATCTTCACTCTCCTGTTTACCCGAGACAACCTTCTGTCGTTCGACAATGCGTTCTGCTGCCTGAATTTGGTCGCGATACATCGCTGCCCGCTCGAATTGCAGGCGCTCTGCTGCCCGGATCATGTGCTGCTTCAATTCGGCGATGGTTTCTTCACTCTTGCCTTCCAAGAACTGACAGAGGCCGTCGATGATTTCTCGATATTCCTCGCGGCTGGCGGCGCCAATGCAGGGCCCGGCACAGCGTTTGATGTGATAATAAAGGCAGGGACGCTCATCCTGACCACTGATCGTACGATTGCAGTCGAGATAGGGAAAGATCCTGCGCAGCGCCTCGAGGGTCTGACGTACGGCGTAACCGCTGGTAAAGGGGCCGTAATAGCGGGCACCATCGGGTAACATACGCCGTACGACCGAGATTTTGGGAAAATCATCCTGCCAATGCACCTTGATGTAAGGATATTGCTTGTCATCCTTCAGGCGAATATTGTAGCGAGGTCGATAGCGCTTGATGAGCTCGTTTTCTAGAATCAAGGCCTCGAGTTCAGTATCGGTAACGACCCATTCCAATTCCTCGATTTCTGCCACCAAACGCCGGGTTTTGGCCGAATGTTGTGCCTGACTCTGAAAATAGGAACGCACACGCGCCCGCAGGTTGACCGCCTTTCCCACATAGATCACCTGGTTCTGGGCATTACGCATGAGGTAGCAGCCAGGCTGGCTGGGTAAACGCTTGAGTTTTGCCTGCAGGGCAGGAGAAAGAGTCGGTTTGGGCACAGGATTACGCTAAGGGAGAATGAGTTGGGGTATGTGCATCATGTTACTTATCTCTCCAGGTGATGGCAAATCAGTGTACTTGAGTCTTGGCGGTTCCGCCGTTACAATAGGGCCTATCCTCTTGTGCTGTTATGTTTTTCTCGATCTCCCCTTCCTTTCTCCTTTCCCCTTGCTATGAATGCGTTACGCGCCACAACTATTGTCCTCCTTGTTATTTTTCTGGCTGCCTGTAACCGCACGGTGGGGTCTGAAATCGCGGAAAAAATCAATCTACGGCCGGCCGACACGGCAACGCCGGAACCAACCGCTACGGCCACGGCCATTCCCACCTGGGAACCTACACCTGACTTACGGCCGCGCTACATCGTGCAGTATGGTGATACTTTATGGACTATTGCCGCCCAACATAACGTTCCCCTCAATAAACTCATTGCCACCAATCGTCTTTTCGATCCCAGCGCACTGGAAGTGGGTGCCGAGATTATTATTCCTATTACGCCAACGCCTACGATCACACCTACGGCCCCGCCAACTCCGCCCACACCTCATCCCGCGAAAACCGATAACTCGCCGACGGCTACGCCCACAGTTACGCCCACCCCTGATCCTCGTGTGTTTTACACAGTTCGGAGCGGTGATACCGCCTGGACTATTGCTGCTTTGCACGGGATCAGTGTGGATGCCTTGGAGGCCGCCAATCACATGAATGATTCATCCTTGCTCAGGGTCGGTGATGTTCTCCTCATTCCCGTGACGCCCACTGCCACCTCGACACCTACCACACGTACGCCTACTCCCACACCTACACTCACTCCCGCAGCCACCTTCACGCCTACCCCCGTCCCCTTTACACCGCCCCCCATCAACCCCCCCGCGGCGCTCGCTGATTGGCCCCAATATTTGGTGGATCTGATCAATGAACAGCGATTTTATCACAATCTCCCCCCTCTCCATTGGTCATCAGTCCTGGCAAAGGCGGCTCAAGCCCATGCCGATGATTGTGCGGCCACCGGACAATGCAGTCACTTCACTTCTGATGCCGCGGATTTACGGGAGCGGTTAAGGCGGGTGGGATACGAGGCCAGTTGGCAGGGCGAGAATTGGGTCTACTCCCAGGCACCGGAACTGGCCCTCACCTGGTGGTATGACGAGCCGCCGGATGCTGATCCACATCGCCGGAATTTGCTCTCACCGCATTACACCGAGATCGGTATCGGCATTGCGCCTGACAATTGGGGTGGTTATTATTTCATCGCCGATTTCGCCGCACCCGCACCTGCCACACCCTGAGCACGTGTTTTATTTGCACCTTGGGGCTGCTCCGGGTATCATGTCTCAACCCATTTCCATCTGCAAGGAGGCAGTTGCTTTTTCATGAATCCTATTCGCCAACTCCGCGGCGATTCTTCCCTGAATCGGGTCTTGATAACGGGTGGGGCCGGATTTGTTGGCTCACACGTGGTTGAGAGGTTTCTCGACGCCGGCATGGAGGTCGGCGTCATCGATAATCTTTCCTTTGGTAGTCAAGATTTCTTGCCCTTGCACCACGAACGCCTTACCTTTATGCAGGCAGACATCCGTGATGGCTCTACCTTGCTTAAACATTTTCAAGATTTCCGTCCTGATGCGGTCGTTCATCTCGCAGCCCTCCACTTCATCCCTTACTGTAACCAGCACCCAACCGAAGCTGCCGACGTCAACATCATGGGTACACGGCAAATACTCCGCTGCTGTGAACTAACATCGCCCAAAGCAGTCTTTTTTGCCTCTACAGCCGCTGTTTATCCCATCTCGGATGAGGCAAACACCGAAACGACCGAACCTGGTCCAACCGATATCTACGGTATCACCAAACTTACCGGGGAATATCTGGCGGAACTGTTTCATCGCCGTACAGGGATTCGCACGGTGGTAGGCCGGCTTTTTAACGTTTATGGCCCGCACGAAACCAACCCCCATGTTATCCCCGAAATTATCAGCCAGCTGCGCTCAGGCCAGCGTGAGCTAAGACTGGGCAATATCCTCCCCCGCCGCGATTTCATTCATGTCACCGATCTGGCGCGGGCTATCGAGCTGCTCTTACTGGCACCTACCCCTCCCTTTGAGATTTGCAATATCGGCACCGGTAAGGAATACTCGGTTGCCGAGATTATCGCACTTTGCGAGCAGCTTTTGGGTGAGAGTATCGAAGTCGTTTCCGACCCGGCCCGTTTTCGTAAAACCGAGCGCATGCACCTCCTCGCCGACAGCAGCAAACTCCGTGATCTTACCGGCTGGCAGCCCCAAATTACCATGAATGAAGGACTGCGAGCCTTGCTATTTCAACCTTAAGTTTTTTCGTCTCATTCGTAAAGGCTCACAATATGTTACTCATTACCAACGGCTATATTTTCACCTTGGGTGATAATCCCCAAGCTATTCCCAATGGTGCTCTG
Organism: Chloroflexota bacterium; assembly: GCA_013152695.1. The sequence goes on from JAADFV010000229.1 coordinate 3,414, forward strand.
CTCATCGAAGATGATCGCATTCGTGAGATAGGTGACAGCACCGAGCTCGAAAAGCGTTATCCAGAGGTCGAGCGCCTGGATGCCCAGGGCATGGTGGTGATGCCCGGTTTTATTTGTGCCCATACCCATTTCTACGGCGCCTTTGCCCGTGGTATGTACATTCCCGGCCCCCCCATGAAGAACTTTCAGGAAATTTTGGAGCGACTGTGGTGGCCGCTGGATCGTGCCCTCGATGCTGAAGGTATTCGTTATTCTGCCCTGGTCCCCCAACTTGATGCTATTCGCTACGGCGTTACCACCCTGATCGATCATCATGCCAGTAACCGCATGATTGATGGCTCCCTGGATATTATCGCCGAAACTGTGGAGCAAACAGGTTTACGGGCCAGTCTTTGCTACGAAGTAACAGATCGTGATGGTCCTGAAGTGACCGAGGCCGGCATTCGCGAAAATGTTCGTTTTATCCAAAAATTACGCCAGCAGCCTCATCCCCGCCTCGCTGCTTCCTTCGGCCTGCATGCCCCCCTCACCCTGAGTGATGAAACCCTTGCCCGATGCGTGGATGCAGTACAAAGCCTGGGTGATGTCGGCTTTCATCTTCATGCCGCCGAGGGCCCCACAGATCGAGAGCATTCTCTCGCCGTCTATGGCCTGCGTACCATCGATCGTCTGGCCCAGCAGGGTATCTTGGGCGAACGGACCATCGTCGCCCATGCCGTCGATATTGATGCCTGGGAGATGGCCTTGTTGCGTGAGACTGAGACTTGGGTCAGTCACCAACCACGTTCGAATATGAACAACGGGGTGGGCATAAGTGATGTGCCAGCGATGTTGCGCGGGGGCATGAAGCTCGTGCTGGGGAACGATGGCTTCTCCAACGACATGCTCGAAGAAATGCGTGTGGCTTATCTCATCCACAAGTCAGCGCGTTCTGATCCGCGCGTTCTGCCTGCCGACCAGCTTCTGCATTTCGCCACGGCCGACAATGCCGCTCTCGCTCGCCAATTTTTCGGCCAGACATTGGGAGAATTAACACCTGGGGCTGCTGCCGACATCATCCTCATCGATTACGATCCTCCCACCCCCCTCACTCTCGACAACCTTCCCTGGCACATTATTTTTGGTTTTGATGGCCGCAAGGTGGATACGACCATCGTTGCCGGGCGTGTGCTCATGCGCCATCAAGAGATCCCTCACCTGGATGCTGCAGCCATCTATGCTCGCAGCCGCGAGGTCGCGCAACAAACCTGGGAGCGCTTTTGGGCATAGTCATCCTCAG
>JAADFV010000230.1 GCA_013152695.1 Chloroflexota bacterium
CGGTATGCATGGGAACTCGTTCTCTCAAGCCTCTAGAAACAGGGAAAGAGGAAGGGTTAATCGTACTGGCTAGTCAGGTTTTAGCCCCCTGAGTTAGGAGGAAGACGGGAGACGGAAGACGGTAGAGAGTATTGAAGGATTCGGCGCTTGGAGTACCGATATTGTGAAAAGATAGGTACGCACCCTTGCGGTCGCTCTGAGAGGAGACGGAAGCGTGCAACGAGAAGGTACTGACAGGCCCGGTTTACCGGTTTACTGATTCACCGGTCTTGCCTTGTTGTTTCCGGCTTATCCGGGTTAGGGCGATGGTAAAGAGAAATACCCCCAGGCAAATTTGTCAGAGGTCCGACAAGAACTGAGGGAAGAAGCTTATACCTCGATTGTAAGCTGAAGATGTAACAGGGCGTTAAAGACTTTGTGACAAAACTATGAAGATTCGAAGGTAGACCCAGCGCCTTGCGGGAGGGATACCCGCAAAGCGCTGGGGAGAGGGGTTTAATGATGATGTCCGCTGTGTTGGTGTCCACCTGTGGCTGTTTGGCCGCTGAGATAATGCTCGGGTTCCTGATCGAAAGCTTTTTTACAGCCGGCCGCACAGAAATACTGAGTCTGTCCCTTGTAAGTGGATGTGTATTCGACAGTATCGGTGTCCACGGTCATCCCGCAAACGGGATCAATTGCTTGTGCCATGAGGTTCTCCTTCATGCTGGGAATGGGTGAGTGAGTGAATTAGCTTTTATCTTGATCCAATATGTGATCAAGCAATTCTTGCAGACCGGTTTGACTGGCCAGCGTCAAACTTTCATGGTCCTGCAGACATGCTTGGAGATGTTCATTGAGGAGCAACTTCCGGATCATACGCAGCGAGCCTTGAATGGCTTCGAGCTGCTGTATTACCTCAGGGACGGGACGCTCCTCTTCGATCATTAGACATACACCCTGAATATGTCCCTGTACACATTTCAGGCGCTGGCCGATGGCTTGCTGGATTTCTGGATTCACATCATTTTACGCTCCTACATTTACAGAACGGGGTTGCGGCGCCGGCTCGGAAGATTGTGTTGCCGGCTGTTCACGCAAGTAGCTGGGACGAATATCCTCACCGCGCAGGCGGTTGGCATTAGCGACTACCGTGATCGAACTGGTGGCCATGGCGATTTCGGCCAGCACCGGGTGCATCCAGCCGATCATGGCCAGAGGGATCATGGCAACGTTGTAGAAAAAGGCCCAGAACAAATTTTGGCGAATCTTGCGGAATGTGGCCCGGCTGAGATTGATGGCCTCGATAACGCCGGTGAGTTGGCCTCGTACCAGGGTGATGTCGCTGGCCTCGATGGCGATGTCGGTGCCTGTACCGATGGCAATGCCGACATTGGCCTGGGTGAGGGCAGGGGCATCATTGATGCCGTCACCAACAAAGGCCACAAGACCATACTTTTCTTGCAACTTACGCACCTCAGCCACCTTGCCGTCAGGCAAAACTTCGGCCAAGACATGGTCGATGCCCATGCTGCGGGCGATGGCGTTGGCCGTGCGGAGATTGTCGCCGGTGATCATGGCCGTTTTCAGGCCCATCGCCTGCAATTCCTGGATGGCAGCGGCCGAATCTTCTTTAACCGTATCGGCTACGGCAATGACGCCGGCCAGACGTCCGTCGAGGGCTACAAGCATTGCTGTCTTTGCCTCGTTTTCTAATCTTTGCAGAGTCGTTTCGAGAACATCGGTATCCAAACCTTTCTCGTGCATCAACAGGCGTGAACCAACCAGAATTTCGCGCTCACCGGCAGTGGCAATGACGCCCTTGCCGCGAACGGCCTGGAAAGCTTTGGTTTCGGCAAGGGTGAGGCCATCTGCCAGAGCTCGATCGACAATGGAACGTCCTAGGGGATGTTCGCTGCCCTGCTCGGCACTGGCCGCGCCCTGCAAGAGAGCCGCCTTGTCGAAGCCGTTGATAGGTTCGATGTCTGTCACTTCTGGCTTACCTTTGGTGATCGTGCCGGTCTTGTCAAAGATGACAATGTGGATATCCTTCATGGTCTGGATGGCCTCGCCACTGCGGATAAGGATGCCGTTTTCAGCGCCTTTACCACTGCCCACCATGAGTGCCGTAGGCGTGGCCAGACCGAGGGCGCAAGGACAGGCGATGACGAGCACTGCAACCATGGAGGTGATGGCCAGGGTGAGCACCGTCAGGTTGGGATTAACCCAGGGAAGGAAGGAGCCAGCACCGATGAAGTTGTACATAACATCGGGAATGAGTAACCAGGTTACAAGGGTGATGAGGGTAATGAGGAGAACCAGGGGCACAAAAATACCGGTAACACGGTCGGCGAAAGCCTGAATCGGCACTTTTGTACCCTGGCATTCCTCGACCAGCTTGACGACCTGAGAAAGGAAGGTATCCTTGCCCACGCGTGTGGCTTCGATTTTAAGCAGGCCTTCCTGGTTGACGGTGGCGCCGATGGCTTCGTCGCCGGGGTGCTTGTTGACGGGCATCGATTCGCCCGTGGCCATCGATTCATCAATGGCACTGTCGCCCCAGACAATGACGCCATCGGTGGGGATTTTCTCCCCAGGGCGGACGATCATGACATCGCCAACGACAACATCCTCGATAGGCAGTTCTATCTCCCTCCCATCTCGCTCCACCCGGGCTGTTTTGGCGCCCATTTCCAGGAGCTTGCGGATAGCCTGGGAGGCCCGACCTTTTGCCGACTCCTCGACATAGCGGCCGGTGAGATGGAAGGCCATGATCATGGCGGCGACGCCAGCATAGTTGGCCACGGGGAAGAAGAAGGATGCAGGCCCGGTAAGAAAGGAGACGCCGGTGCCTAAGGCAATGAGCGTATCCATGTTGGCATGACCGTGGCGAATTGCGATCCAGCCACTGCGATAGGTGCGCCGTCCCACCCAGAACAACACAGGCAGCGCCAGGACAATCAGACCCAGATTGAAGATGAATTCATTGGGCCAGATGATGCCGAAGAACATCTCGGCAAACATCCAAAGGATGATGGGCGTAGTGAAAAGCCACGCCACCTTCATGCGGAAACGAGCATCCTGCATCTTACGCTCATCCAGATCGACAGGCTCCTCCCTGCCTTCTTCATCTTTCTCGATTTCCAGTAGCTGGTAGCCAGTAGCATCGACGGCACGTTTGAAATCATCGAAAGCGGCGAGACCGGGAATGTATCGTACGGTGGCTTTTTCGGTAGCCAGATTCACAACCACCGATTGCACACCGCTGACGCCTTTCAGGGCATGTTCGACATGACTGGCGCAGGAGGCACAAGTCATGCCCCCGATCGAGAAATCGATAGTTTCTTCAGGAACGTCGTAGCCGGCATCTTCCACGGCCTTGATCAGCTGTGAGAGAGGCACTGGTTTATCACTAAAAGTAATGTGGGCGCGCTCGGTTGCGAGATTGACTTGTGCATCACCTACGCCCGGAACCTTTCGCAAGGAACGGCTCACGTGCGAGGAGCAAGAGGCGCAGGTCATGCCTTCGACAGGCAAAGTAATTTGTTGATCGGACATAATATTGACTCATCACTCCAGATGTTGTTCATACACGCCCAGTAATTGGCCTGTATAATGGTGGCGGCCATCATTGCCTGCAGCAGCAACGGCGCTGGCAAGAGAGGGAACGATGGCGCGAGAGGGATTGAACAGAACGTGCACCAACGCTCGTTCTAGATCAACCTCGACAAAAAGGACGCCTTCGAGCTCGAGAAGGCTGTTGTGTACACGCATCGCGCAGCTGGGACAACCCATACCTTGCACGAACAAAAATGCCGAATAGGCATGAGCTAGATCGTTTACGTCTACATGTTTGCTGTAGCGCGGTACGTGGCATTTGGACTCTTGGGGTGTTTGCACGGATATGATATCCATAGTGATGACCTCTTTTGATGGTGCCTAATCGGACGACGAAATGAGATATCATTCATTCTACGACTCTTGCGAGCGCGATGTCAGCGCCATGCTGCCCTTGCCGAACAGGCCATTTGGCCTATCGTCAACGGCCAATAGAAGCAAATAAGCAAAATGGCGCGCTAATATCAGGCAAAATAGCGCTGGTTTCAGGGTAAGAAACGACCTAAACTAAGAGTCTCAAGGTGCACCATGTCGCGTTCAGGCTACCCTCCCCTGTGGCACATAGGCATGGAGGTACCGGATTTCATCTCATTTTGGAGTTCATGAATGAAGACTGCCAGTAAAAAAGTACATAGCCGCAGAGATCCGATCTGCGGGATGCATCTCAAGCCAAATCAGTTTACGCTCGAATACACCTACTATGGTATTACCTACGTATTCTGTTCCTCCGAATGCCGTAATCACTTCCTGGCCGGTGCCGAACTTTATGTCGCGCATCTGGCGCATGATCCCGATTGGTACCTGGGACATACCTGCCCTCATCAAGAAATCGCACTAGCCCTTGATTTGTGACCCGTGAGTAGTACCTTGCTAGTCAGAGCTCCCTGAGTGAGAAACTTTCGTTGGAGTAGCAAGGAGCAGGGAGCAAGAAGCAAGGAGTAAGGAGGACAGCGTGGCGAAGCTGGCGCGGAATGAGTGGGGATGGACGGGAGACGGCAGAGAGTTATGGCGCATGAGTAGTACCTTGCTAGTCAGAGCTCCCTGAGTGAGTAACTTTCGTTGGAGCAGGAAACAAGGAGCAGGGCAAGGAGTAAGGAGGGCAAGCGTGGCGAAGCTGGCGCGGAATGAGTGGGGATGGACGAGCGAGGACGACAAGGGGATGTTGTCAGGCCTGGTTTACAGGTTTGCCTCTCTCCTGGTTTACAGGTTTACCGGCCCCTCCTGGTCAAACGAGGGGCAACTCAAATAAAATAGGTATTTCTACGGAGATGGGGAAGGGCTGATTGGCGCTCGAGGGCAGAGGGGATGCTGGTTATACTGAGGATATCAATATCCACAGGAGGATAACCATGAAAAAACAAATCGCTATTTGGACCACGGTCATATTGCTCGGTGCTGTGGTCGTGTACACACTCGTACGTCTCCCCGGTGACACATCCGTGCCACAAAGCCCACCCGACTTCAGTCTGAGCCGGGGTCCGACAGGAATGGTAGATGGTTCTGCCAGCTACTTTTTCAGCTACAACGACTCGGTGGGGAGCCCCATCCCCCCCGACCAACTGATCGCTACAATTCAGAGCTATCTGCGCTCCCAGGGCGATGAAAATCTCAAAGTCGTACGCCTGCGCGAATTCGTCTGGGTCTATCAAGCAGAAATTGTCGAACGCAGTACCGGCCGTAATGCTTTTGGACTGATGATCAGCAAATATACGGGGCAGATATCGCCCAAAGCCGGCCCCAACATCTTTTGGAACACACGATATGGTTCGAAAATTGCGGAAGTCGGCGGCGGTTACGGTATGGTCGGACGACTCCTACCTCTTCCCCCTCAACAAGAAATAGCCCTGGCTGAGGAAGCCGCACGCCAGATCGCTGCTTCAGCAATCAAGGAAGTCGATAGCACCCT
>JAADFV010000231.1 GCA_013152695.1 Chloroflexota bacterium
CGCGCAGCAAAAAGATATGTGCCTGCCCCTCTCCGCTGCGCTTCGCCTGTCGGTGTGCTCTGGGCTGTGCCAGCTGCAAAGTGACCATCATTGCAACACAAACAAGGAGAAAAGCAATGACCACGAACTGCATCAAATTCACCAACGACAATATCGAAACGGCAAAGGGAACCGGATCCATCTCAACCCTGACATTCGACCTCGATATCACTGTTGAGCCTGTTGTCAGCGACAACCCACTGGCCCCAACCCACCGCGTTCTCGGGCGCTCCCCGCGCGGCAAGCTGGTTGAGTGCGGCGGCATCTGGAAGAAGCAGAACAAGGAAACAGGGGCAGATTACTTCACCCTTTCCGTTCGAGATTACAGCTTCAACGCCAACCTTGGCAAAGCCGCCAATCAGGATGATGCCACACTGCAGGCAATCATCCCCTGGGGGCCGAAGGATGCTGCATAACTGAAAGCTTGGCCGGCCCTTCGGGGTCGGCCACCCACTTTTCCTAACAATCTTGAACGTGTTCAAGATTGTTAGCTGTGTTTGATTTTTGCTCGACAGTGGACCGTATTATTCGCCTAGTAGCCATAGGCGTGTCTTCTCTTTATATTGCGGCAATAATCGTGCTACTATGGCATAGAATCGAATCTAAGTCGGAACCAACCGACAGTGGAAGTGAAGCATGAGCGGTAATCTAGAGCAATTTCTGACTGATCTTTCGCGCGGTCTTGAGCGAACAATGGTCGCTGTAAACAAAGAGCTGACACTTCGGCATCGAATCCAGCGGACCTGGTCTATGCGCCAATGCGCTCGGTTTCTGAATGTCAGTATTCAGTATCTTACAAAGTTTGCCAACGCCAATGACGATTTCCCTGCGGGAGAATACGTTGGTCGCGAGCGAGTGTTCACGCTTGATGCATTAATGCATATGCGTGCGCTGCTTGCGGGGTCTGCAAAGCGACCATACGACTATCTGGCTTGGCGCAAGCCAGATTCCCCTTTGCCCGTCATTTCGTTTGCGAGCCAGAAGGGCGGGACTGCGAAATCGTTGACCGCCGCTCATTTTGCCCAATACCTAAGCCTGCATTATGGCATGCGCGTTGGCGTAATGGATGCCGATCCGCAAAGCACCATCACGCTCTATTTCGTAGGTGGCCCAGGGTTGCCGGCAATGCCCGATGAAAATACGGCATCTATGGTCGATTTTGCAGGCTTGTTTGCAACAGAAGATGCGCCCTACTCCGATCACGACGCCGAGACGCTCGATAGTTTCTTTTTGAAAACATCTTGGCCGGGCCTGCGACTGTTACCTGCTCATGGTGAAACATCGGAAGGTGAGATTCAAATTGCTCGTTTGGTGCGCGAAGCACCTGCGGGTAAAAGCTTTTACCGGTATCTTCGCGATGCACTAGAGTGTTGGCGTGATGGGCATGTTCCCCAAACGCGCCCAGCTGAGCTTGTGCAAAATGGCAAAGTGGACACTGAAAAACTCAATCATGCTCTCTCAGAGACATTGGATTGTATAATCATCGACTACCAGCCAGCTTTGACGTTGTTTCAGCTTAATAATGTTATTGCCTCAACGTCGCTCGTCATCCCGCAAACGATGAAGGGTTTTGATATCGCAACCCTATCGACGTTCGTGACGGGACTGCTGGGGATGTTACGGCACATCCTTGCGCATGAGAGAATTGACATCGGATCCGGTGCGAACATGTTGTTGCCAACGATTGTTCAGCGAAACAACGAGCAAGACCTTAATCAAATTGGCAATCTGCTGGAGCATTGCCCCACAGAAGTTCTGCCAGTGTTTTATCTGCGTTCAGATTCTATCGCTAACGCATCTGACGTCTATCAGTCGGTTTATGAATACGAGCCAGACACACCCGGTAAACGCAAGGGCATCAATCGGTTCATAGCTAATGCGGATGCGGTCAATGACGCCATCGTAAGCCGTATCTGGCCGGGTCTAGAGCGTGGATACGCAAATGCGTGGATGGACGAATTTTATGAAGATGATGGGGAAGAGAACTCATGAAGCGAAGCATACCACGCTCCCTGATCGATAAGGCTCTGCAGGCTCAGCAGGAGGCCGCTGAAGGTCGCGAAGGATCTGTAGAAACAGACACAGGGTCGGCCACAGACAGTCCATCCGTTCCCAAACCTTTCCAACGACCTTCGGCAGGAGCCGGAAGCGCATGGAAGGCTGGGGCCTTGGCGCAAACGCAAGCTAGCTTAGAGCAAAACCGCGCACAAATCGTACAAGACATCTTATCAGGGCGTCTAGAACTTGCAATTAATCCAAGCCAGATCAGTGATCCACTTGGCACGGATCGCAGGGCAGACTGGATTGAGCAAGATGCATTCAGGACGCTGTTGAAAAGTATTGAAGCCAATGGCCAAGACACACCTATTCTAGTGTGGCCAAAAGACGAGGCTTGGGTGCCCGATCCGCTTAACCCAACTGATGTTGAGGGCGTCGAGTTTATCATGCTTACGGGCCGCCGCCGTCTTGCTGTCGCTGAAAAGCTCGAGTTGCCTTTGCGCGCTGTGCTTGCGCCCTCTGAAAAACGGGGAAGCGTTGCCGGTAAGTTCGAAATGCTTTTCTTCAGATTTAGAGAAAATGAAGAACGTGAGAATCTTAGCCCGTTTGAGCGGCTGCTTTCTATCGGCGAAATGTTTGAAACTTTAAACGCTACGAAAGAAGGCCAAAAACTCACTGCAGTTGCGTTTGCTGAACGGGTAGGTGTCCATGAGAGCATTATCTCCCGGGCGAGGGCGGTTTTCAGGTCGCGTGACGCAATCTTGAACGCGTTCAAGAACGTGTATGAAATGAGCTTCCGTGACCTTCAGAGCGCTCTTGCAACTGTATCAGGCGAGAAACAAGCTAGCCTGAAGGCTAAGCCAAAACCGAAAAAACTGATGGTTACCCGTAAGGTTGGAAACAAGAAGATATCGATCACTTCGATCGACGGAAAGCTGTCGGTAAGTGCCGCAGGATTGAAAATAGATAAGAAGGGGTTGGAAGGTCTTGGAGACCTCATCGCTGATTATCTTCAGAAACATAGGTCGGACAATGAAGCCTAGCTCCCTCGACCAGTGGGATCAAAGGACTCCGACCTCAGTTGAGGCAATGAGCAGAAGGAAAATTCAAGTGATTTAACGGCAAAAGAAAAGCCCTCATCCCAAAGGGTCCGAGAGCTCATCTTCCTAACTTGCACTTAGAAGATAAATCTCTGGATTCTTGTTGTCAATGAATAACGCTTTTGGGCGACCGGGAAACTTTTGCCTTCATTCTAGTACGGAGGTGAGACTACAGGCATGAAGCATACAGGTTGGCGCAAGCCGACACCGGGTCTTGGCATCGCTGAACAGCATGCCCAAGCCGGTGAAGGGTTAAGTATACCAAAAAACAAGGCGCTATTGGCGGTAAAACGTGTGGCAGCACATCTTGGCCTGAAGCCCAGTGACATGATGTTGCTCGATACTTTCGGGGCTTTTACCAAGCCGCAGGATTGGGAGCAGGGCAGGCGGCCGATCGTCTGGGCCTCTAACGCCTATCTGATGGAGCAGACCGGGTTTTCCCTATCAGCGCTTAGACGACATGCGCGACGCCTCGTGGACGCCGGGCTGATTGCCTTCAGGGACAGCCCGAATGGCAAGCGCTGGGGCCATAGGGACGATCAGGGCTATATCATCGAGGCTTACGGCTATGATCTCTCGCCCCTGGCGGCGCGGGCGGAAGAATTCGAACATCTGTTCGCCCAGATTCAAGATAATCGGCAGTTCTGCCAGCGCACCAAGCGCCAGATCACCATCACACGGCGCATTATCCGCGCCAAAATGGAGCAGGCACGCGAGTATGCCCTACATGGGCCCTGGAAAGAGCTCACAGAGAGCTTTGAGGCCCTCCTGGAGCGTCTCCCACGTGCCAACGCGACCCCTGAGCGCTTGCTCGACATGCTGGAATGGCTCTCGGAGCTGAAGGCGAGCGTAGAGAAAGCCTTCTCAGCAGCTTTTGAGCGTAAGGGTGAAGTTGTGGAAAACACCCCTCAAACTAACGAACAGGTGTTGAAGGATGTTAAAGAAATGACACCCAAGGGTGCCAATAACGATGCCCATATACTAGATACAAACCAACTTAATCCTGTATCCTGTAATACCTTAGAAACAAGAAAGGCGGAGCGGGCAGCGCCTGAAACGCCACCGCCTGAGCCGATGGCGAGCAAAGACATAAATTGGAGCACCTTTGGCAAAAAGGGCCACAGTTCCGAAGTCGATATCGCGATTGTCATGCAATCCTGCCCAGGTTTTGCTGAAATGGCCGGGGATCTGGGGGGCTACGTGGATGATTGGGAGCAATTGCACCGCATTGCCGGCCAAATCAGGCCGATGGTGGGGATTTCCGAGGATGCCTGGGCCGTTGCGCAGCAAAGATTGGGGCCACAAGTGGCGGCGGCGGCGCTGGCGCTGATCTTTGACAAGTTCAACGCCGGTGAAGTCGCCTCACCGGGCGGATATCTGCGCGGCATGGTCGAAAAAGCCGGGGCAGGGGAGCTGCATCTGGATCGTAGTTTCTATGGGCGTTTGAAGGAAGTGAGGGCAGCGTGATGAGTGCGGTAATTGTGGTTTATATCGTGCCGAGAAGCCGAAAACTTTGACATTTGGCAATCTTTGCCAT
>JAADFV010000232.1 GCA_013152695.1 Chloroflexota bacterium
CCTCGCTGTATGAGATGATGGCTGAACAACACTGAAATTATAACATCGAAGAGAGGGGAATGATAAATCGCTGTAAACCAGGTGGAATCTGTGCGTTTTGCGCAGCCACAGCCGGATAATTCTTAAAAAAAGCCCTCCCGGCTCAGGTGGGCGGGAGGGCTTGGAATGTGCTAGGGTTGAGCTAGAGGACAGTCGCCAGAAAATGAATGATGTCGCGGATGGAAATGATGCCCAAAGGCAGGTTGTTGTCATCCACAATGGGGATATGGCGGATATCTTGTGTGGAGATGAGATGCAAGACTTCGATGATGGGTGCATCTAATGTCAAAGCAACAGGATCGGGCGTCATGTACTCGGCTACGGTTACGGTATGAAGATCGATATCCTGACCAAGAACGCGCGAGGTAAGGTCACTTTCGGTAAAGATACCGGCGAGGTGGCCGTCAGCATTGGTCACGAGCAGGCTACCGATGTTGTGTTCTTGCATCAAGCTGATAACACTATCCAAACGAGCGGAGGCCTGAACGATGATAGGCCCTTTGGGTGTCAAAGCAGAGACTTGCAGACCGCCAAGACGTTCTTCGAGTTCGCTTTCACTCAAATCCTGTAAAAGATCGTCCATGTAAGATTCATCGAGGTTAGAGGGGAGTCTGCTTTGCACCTTCATTTTCGAATCTTTGTGGCCGTCGGTACGGTCGGGAATGATCCAGGTGTCGGCGGCATTGTACAGGGCTCGCAGATGCCCTTCTCCCTTCTGTGCCTTGGCCTCCTCTACTTGCCTCCATACCCCTGCGCAATAGGTGGGTCGTTCTACATCGAAAATGACACCAATGGGCATGGGATAAGTGAGACGGCTGAGCATCCAGGCGAGAGTCACGGACGAAGTATCGTGAACGACTAAATCATCTTCTGTGTATTCCTCACCCAATTCAACGACTTCGAGGCCAGCTTTGCCCCAAATAATGCCTTTGTCGTCGTTTCTGCCGAAAATCATGGGCTTGCCGTTTTCCAGGAAAAGATCGTTATCTGAGCGAAGCTTACGATCACTGTAGGGTTCCCAGGCGCCGTTGTTGAAAATCACGCAGTTTTGGAAAACCTCTACGAAGGCAACACCTTTATGTTTGGCCGCCTTGAAGAACATCTCACCCATGTGCTTGGTGACCACATCGACGGTGCGGGCAATGAATGTAGCCTCGGATGCCAGGGCCAGAGAGATGGGATTGATGGGCTGCTCCAGGCTCCCCATGGGCGACGACTTGGTACGGATGCCCTGAGGCGAGGTGGGAGAATACTGGCCTTTGGTCAGGCCGTAGATACGGTTATTGAAAAGGATGATGTTGAGATCGACGTTACGGCGGCAGGCATGGATAAGATGGTTACCACCGATTGACAAGGCATCACCATCACCCGTAATCACCCAGACACTGAGCTCGGGATTGGTAATTTTCAGCCCAGTCGCCAAGGTGGGGGCACGGCCATGAATACTATGAATGCCGTAAGTGTTCATGTAGTAAGGGAAGCGACTGGAACAACCGATGCCCGAAATGAAGACGATATTTTCTTTGGGAATACCGAGCTCGGGCAGTGTTTTTTGAACCTGGGAAAGGATAGCGTAGTCACCACACCCAGGGCACCACCGCACTGTCTGGTCAGATACAAAGTCTTTACGGGTAAGACGGATAGGCTCTGTAATACTCATGATGCTTCTCCTGCCAAGACCTCGTCGATCTTGCGGCTGATTTCACTGATTTTGAAAGGACGACCTTTGACCTTGTTGAGTGTGTAGAGGTCGCGTAAATACTGGTTACGTAAAAGAAGGGCGAGTTGTCCCATATTCATTTCCACAACAAGAATATGACGATAACGTTGCAGGAGATAACCCAAATTACGAGGGAAGGGATTAATGTAGCGGAGATGCGCCTGGGCCACAGAGAGACCTTTGGCTTGAGCTTGGCTCACGGCGGCATGGATGGCGCCATATGTACTTCCCCAACCGACTACCAATAATTTACCTTCTTCTGGTCCGAATACAGCTTGTTCAGGAATGACATCGGTGAGACGAGCTACTTTCGCCGCACGATCATCGACCATTCGCTGATGATCTTCGGGTGAATAGGAGACATTGCCATATTCGGGTGATTTTTCCAGCCCACCCATGCGGTGCTCGAGGCCGGGAGTTCCGGGAATGGCCCATGGACGCCCCAGAGTAACGGGATCTCGCTTGTAAGGGAGAAAACGCCCGTCATCGCTATTCGGGCCCGTAGGATGTTCGATAACAATGGGAGGGATGCTGTCAGGATCAGGAATTCGCCAGGGTTCGGCACTGTTACCCAGGTAACCGTCACTGAGAATAAGGACCGGGGTCATGGCACGTACGGCCAAACGATAGGCCTCGAGGGCAATGTCAAAGCCGTCAGCAGGTGTAGCGGGGGCCAAGACAGGAATAGGGCTCTCGCCATTTCGTCCGAACATGGCCTGTAAGAGATCAGCTTGTTCCACCTTGGTAGGAAGCCCCGTACTGGGCCCACCGCGTTGGACATTGACCACGACCATAGGCAACTCGAGCATAACGGCCAGGTTGAGGGCCTCACTCTTGAGGGCAAGACCGGGGCCGCTGGTGCCGGTTACAGCCACAGCACCGCCAAAAGCAGCACCTACCGTAGCCCCCATCGCCGCGATCTCGTCTTCGGCCTGAAAGGTGATGACGTTAAAGTTGCGCAGTGGTGCCAAGGCATGAAGAATGTCGCTGGCAGGAGTGATAGGATAAGCGCCGTAGAAGAGGGGCTTGTTGGCCTTTTGGGCCGCCGTAACAAGACCCAAAGCAATGGCTTCATTACCGCTAACTTTACGGTAAGTTCCAGGGGGCAAAGAAGCAGGTCTGATGTGATATCGAACCTGAAATGCTTCTGTCGTGTCACCAAAGAAATAGCCCGCCTGTAAGGCACGAATATTGGCCTCGGCCACAGCGGGACGTTTGGCAAATTTGGTTTTCACCCAGGCAATCGTATTATCTAAAGGACGATCATAAATCCAGTACACGAGACCAAGAGCAAAGAAGTTCTGACTTCGATCCATGCTCTTGGGACTCAAACTCTCTACCCCTTTCACCGCTTCGCGATTCAAAGTGGTGATGGGCACTTCGAAAACGCGAAAGTTACTCAAGGAGCCATCTTTGAGAGGATTTGTTTTATAACCCGCTTTCTGGAGATTGGCTTTAGTAAAAGCATCCGTGTTGACGATAATAGTGGCGCCGGGTTCAAGGTCGGGTAGGCTCACTTTAAGCGCAGCTGGATTCATGGCGATAAGCACGTGGGGCGAATCACCTGGGGTCCAAATATCGTGCTCGGAGAGTTGGACCTGAAAACCGCTGACGCCAGCAAGAGTGCCGGCCGGGGCCCGAATTTCGGCGGGGTAATCAGGTAAAGTACTGATGTCATTACCAACAATGGCCGCCGTATTAGTGAACTGGGTGCCAGTCAATTGCATGCCGTCGCCTGAGTCGCCGGCAAAACGAATGACTACAGAATCCAGTTCCTGTATCTTCACTTTCGGTGCAGTCATGAAAGAACTCCTCATGTCAGGACTACCTTAGTCCCGATAAGAAAACTTATATTTTATCAGGCGCCGTGGCGATGGCGCGCAATAGGGGATGAAGTTGGGGGGCGATTGTAAATATCTGCAGGGAAATTATCTGCTAAGAAATTGATGAAGGCATTGTGCGTAAAGTTACCGATAATTTCGCCCGAGGAAGAAACAACAGGTAAATTCCGCACATGGTGTTCATCCATCATCTTGAGTGCGGTGACGATCGAGTAATCGGAGTGAGCAAGGCGCGGATTGGGCGTCATCACTTCTTGGATTGATTTCTCCAGGACCTCCGGTTTATTCACCACTTTCTGCAGCACATCGCGATCGGTAAAAATACCGATAAGCTTATCGTCCTCGATCACAAACGCACAATGCGTCTTTGTTTCTTGCATTTTTTCTACTGTTTCTTTCACAGAACTTTGGCCGGAAACAGTACAATAATGCGATAGATCGAGCTGCGAAATGGGTTCCTCGTGCAATTCTTGTAATATAGTCATATATTTTCCTCGTAAAAAAGAGCCGAATCGATTATTCGCCTCCCTTTGGGGTGAGTCTATTCTACCTCTCTGAGAGGAGAAATAGGAAAATTAGGAGAATGATAAATGGCAGCACCTCATGATGCCCAATTTATGAGTGCTGACAAGTGTAATGTCGATCCCTATACCCCCTAAAATGTACCTCATTCACCCATAAAACTATCCAGCATTGCCGTACCAGCGTAAAAATACCTAGCTTTTAGGCCGTGGCGGAGGAGGAGTAGAAGAAGGACGACTGATCACAACAGTAGGGCGAGGCTCAGACTCGGAGGATGAGGAAGTATCCGTAGATGAAGTATTCGCCTCAGAACTAGATTCTGCGAGAATTTCAGGATAGGGATATTGGCCCAGTAGCCGGGCGTAAACGTATTCTCCCCAGGTGCGTAGGGTTGCCAACACCGGCGCTGCCACAAAAGCACCTAATACACCAAAATGGAAGGAAAAAACAAGCACGCCTCCCAGAACGAAGATAGGATGAACCCCCACGCTGCTCCCCAGAATACGAGGGACTAAAATGTAATTTTCCAGTTGCTGAATAAGGGTGTAAAGGGCGACCACGACAAGCATGACCGTAAAGTGGGAAATATCTGGATAAAGGGGAGAACCAGCAAGAAGGGCAATGAAAATGGCGGGAATGAGAGAAAGGATGGGACCAATGTTGGGTAGAATCTCGAGAATGCCGGCAATCATGCCCAGTGCGAGTGCCCCGGGTAAGCCAATAAAACGGAGACCCAACCAAACGCTTATCCCCACCACCATGCTCAGGAGCAATTGCCCCCGAAAGAAAGCATGCCATACCTGCCCCGTACGACGCCAAAGCTCACGCCATTCGGGCCGATAATCTTCTGGCGCCAACTGCACAATCGTTTCGAAAAAGAGGGGCATGTCTTTGGTGAGATAAAGCGTGAAAATCAAAAGAAGCATCAAGCCCAAGAGAATGGCAAAGGCCGCGGCCAAGAAGGAAGTGGCCAGGTTTGTGGCGAAGCCAAGAAGGTTGCCGGCGGAACGAATCGTTTCATTAACGACACCAATCCACTCAGAAGGGCGGGGAAGCCAGGCGGTCAGATCGATGTAACTCAAACCGGCAATGATCTGACGATAGAGGGGCATGAAATCGATATGAATCCCCAAAAATTGAATACCCGGCCACTGCTGAGGTAATTCTTGTACCCATAAGCTGAAACTATTGAGCCAGGAGGACAAATCAAAAGAAATGGGCTGGAGATCGATTAAGAGGGAGGGAATAAGAAAAAGAATAACGAGTACAACCAGGGCCAGCACAACCATGACCACAAAAAACGTGGCGATCCCTCTTGGCACCTTAAGGCGCGTCAAGACGGTAATCAAAGGCTGGAGGAGATAAGCAATGATCGAAGAAAAAACAAGAAGCCACCAGAACGGACGCGCCAACCACAGCAACCACAAACAAACGGCAAGGGTAAAAAGCAGCATGACCAACCGCGTGGTCGGCGACCAGCCGTTATCTTCAGGGGAAGGACGAGCAGGAGGAATTTCGTTGTTCACAGGCGAGTAGCAAAGAAACAGAAAAAGCGGTAATTGCCGTCAATACGCTGACAAGTATCGATATCACTAAGTATACACTATTTCCCCAAGGTTGTTCCATTCTTGTTTGCACTCAGGGACTGCACCCGTTTAGTCGCTGGTGCCTGCAAATTTCGCTGATTAAAGTGCGTCACACCTGCCGAGGTGCGACGCACGTGGTCCGCGCCGGCTAAATTGATACAGTGTCTTACCCTCACGGGCATTTTAATTTGGGGGTAAGTTTCTTTATCTCTTTTCTTACTCCTGATACTCAGGCACGCTGTCCTCTATGATATAATCGGGCCATGGAGGTCATTCTCACCCACGAGCATGCGGATTTCGACGCTTTGGCCAGCCTATTGGCGGCCAGTAAGCTCTTCCCGCAGGCAATTCCCGTCTTACCGCGTAAACTCAATCGCAATTTGCGTGATTTTTTAGTACTTTATCGAGGAGTACTTCCCTTTGTGCGCGCCGAGGAATTGCCAAAACGTCGCGTCGAACAGGCGATATTTGTCGATACACAGACGGCCCAAGCTGTACGGGGCATGACACACAATACCCCCATACGCATTATCGATCATCATTCCTGTGAACGAGAGCTACCTCCTCACTATCACTACTGGGGTGAACCCGTCGGTGCCACCACCACCTTACTCCTCGAACAACTGATTAGCCGTGGCATTAACATCACGCCGATCGAAGCAACTCTCCTTTTGTTAGGAATCTACGAGGATACAGGCACTCTCCTTTATGCCAGCACAACCCCGCGTGATTTACGCTGTGCGGCCTGGCTTTTGGACCGCGGCGCCAATCTCGAAGTTGTTCATGACTTTCTCCACCATCCTCTCACTCCCAGCCAGCAACGCTTACTCGAAGCTCTGCAGGAGCACGCAGAAAGCTACGACATCGAAGATCATCTCATCGTCATCTCTTGCGTAAAAGCAACCGAGCCCGTAGAAGAGGTGAGTACGCTCGCCCACAAAATGCGAGATTACTTCGATCCGGATGGCCTTTTCGTCATCATCGATTTCGGGGATCGCATCCAAATGGTGGCCCGATCTACGACCAACCATATTCATGTGGGTGAAATTGCGGAACAGTTTGGCGGGGGAGGGCATCACCGGGCCGCGGCGGCGCTGATCCGTAATCAGAGCTTGGAGGCGGTGAAAAGCAAACTTCTCACCATCCTTCCCCAGGCGATCCGCCCTGCGATTAAAGTACGCGACATCATGTCGTGGGGACTACGCACGATCCCCCCTACTATGACCGTAAACGAGGCCTTACAGCAGATGAAACGCCTGGGCCATGAAGGTTTTCCGGTCGTAGAAGATGGCAAGTTATACGGTATTGTGACCCGTCGCATCATCGACCGAGCCATGCACCACAACATGCACAACGAGCCGGTGCGCAATGTCATGCGCGAGGGTGTCGTCACGGTCGGCATCGAGGATTCGGTACAAAGCTTGCAACAAAAAATGATGAGCGAGGGGTGGGGACAGGTTCCCGTAGTCGATGAGCAGGGTCGACTGGTGGGTATCGTCACCCGTTCCGACTTGCTCAAGTTGTGGGCCACACCCGAAGAAGAACGTACCCCCTCCTCAGTCGCCTTGCAAATGCAGACCGCTTTGCCCGCCGGACTGTTACACCTCCTCCGTCAAATCGGCGAGCATGCTTCACAGTTGAACACTCCCACTTATGCCGTGGGGGGCTTTGTACGTGACTTGTTATTGGGTTTCCCCAACCTGGATATCGATCTCGTGGTAGAAGGATCTGCGGCAGAGCTGGCACAGGCCTTGGCGCGAGACTACGGTGGCCGGGTGCGCGTCCACCAGCGCTTTGGCACCGCCAAGTGGATCCGCGATGAAGAGGCATTTGCAGCCGGAAAAGCTCTGCCAGACAATACCCCTTCGAGCGTCGATTTTGCCACAGCCCGCATCGAATTCTACGAAGAAGCGACAGCCTTGCCTGTCGTGGAGCAATCGAGTATCAAACTCGACTTGCATCGCCGCGATTTTACCATCAATACCCTGGCTATCCGCCTGGACGGCGTCCACTGGGGCGAGTTGCTAGACTTTTATGGCGGCCAGCAGGACCTGCAAAAGGGCATTATTCGCGTTTTGCATTCACTCAGTTTTGTCGAAGACCCGACTCGTATTTTGCGGGCAGCTCGTTTTGAGCAGCGTTTTGGTTTCACCATCGACAGTCGCACCGAAGAATTGATTTACAAAGCCATCGATTTGCTTCCGCGCGTCAGTGGCTCCCGCATCCGTCATGAAATCAATCTCATCCTGCAGGAACAACAGCCCGAAAAAGCTCTCCGTCGTTTGCACGAACTAGGCGTTTGGGCACAGCTCGACCCTGATCTGAGCTGGAATCATCGCTTGGAGACCAAATTTCAGGGTTTACGCGCGGCCCTGGCGGCCCATCCCGAAAAATACGGGGCCAGCGAACGGCTGTATCTGGCCTTATGGTTCTATCATCTCGATTCGGCCGCCCATGAGCGTTTGAGTGAATACTTGCGGCTCAACGCCCACACGCGCGCTTTATTGGCAGAGTGCCAGCGTATCAGGGCCCTGACTCCAGCTCTCCTTGCGCCCCACCTGCCCAACTCTGAACTCGACCGCCTCCTTGCGCCCTTCAGTCATGACGCCCTGCTTGTCGCCCGTATCGCCACTGATGACTGGACTTTGCGTGATCGCATCTTGGATTACGAGGTGCACTTACGCCCGCAAAAGATCCATTTGAGCGGGGATATGCTCAAAGCGCTTGGTGTGCCGCCAGGGCCGATCTACCGTGACATTTTCCAAAAAGTGCGCGCCGCCCTCCTTGATGGCGATATTCACAGCGAGGAAGAAGAGCTGGCGATGGCCAAAGCCCTGCTTGCAGAACAAACACAAACAAGGTAAGCTATACCCTGAAAGCCTTTTACTGCACTAATCCCTTCTCTACTGGGGGTGAATAGATGGTCAATAAACTAACGCCTATTGCACGAATGCTTTGGTCTGGCCTATTTTTGGATGTCGACGCCTATGATGAGGCGGCTGATGGAGACAACCCCTTTGTCGAGGGTTTATTCCTTGTCGTGGTGATCGGCTTGCTGATTGCTGTAGCCACCATTATCGGTAGTATCCTGGGATGGGCCACCACACCAGACCTCAATCAGATCAAGACTCTTGTCCACGAAGGCCTGGTCAATATGCCCTGGTACAAGCAATTTTTGCAAGGCAATACCGAGGCCGTCCAGCAATTCGAGAATAGTTACAACCTGGGTTGGCGAATTGCTCGCTTCTTTTCTCCCAGCCCAAGTATGGCTCTTCTTTCCCTCTTCCTCTCTCCCTTAAAACTATTTCTGCAGTGGTTGTGGTTTGCCCTTATTGCCCAAGCCGTTGCCCGCCTCTTAGGAGGGAAGGGTAGGATGGGTCAAACTTTTGGTGCCAGCGCTCTGGCCTTCACACCTCATCTTCTGTACTTGTTCAAAGTTGTGCCCACGGTTAATGTGGCTGCGGTAGGGATATGGACACTCCTCGCCCAATATGTGGCCCTACGCCGGGTGCACGAAAATCTCTCATGGCAACGGGTACTTGTGTCCGTTCTGGCCCCGAGCATACTCCTTTGCTTCCTGGTCATCCTGCTGTTAGCGCTTACCCTGCCCTTGCTGGGCGCACTGATCGGAGGAATAGTCTCATGAAACAGCGCATTCTCGATTGGATAGCAATGGCTCGTGCCGCTCTGACCCTGGAGGAGGCGCCTTTTCACATGATTGCCGAAGGTACCGGCGCTTTTCAACGGGCGGTTTGGTTGGTGGTTGTAGTGGGGTTGCTGGTTGGTGGAGTCAATGCCCTGGTACAACTGCCCAATGTGGCCCGTACGCCCACTTTCGATGTCGATGCTTACCTTCGACAAATCGATCAATCATTTTCTTATGGTAACATCATGGGAGGGGAACAGCCTCCTGAAGTCAAAGAATTCTTGCGCATCTACCGGGGCAGTATGGAGGCATTTGCCTCACAGATTCCCAAGATCATGGCAACACCTTCGCCTCTGCCCGGTTATGTAGGCCGCTTCTTTACTTGGTTGGGAGACTGGCTTTCCACGCCATTTGCTCTCCTGGCCCGCTGGCTTGGTATTTCTATCTGGATTATGCTGTTTGCCCGCTGGTTAGGGGGTCGTGGCACACTTTTGTCCTATTTGGGGGCGTCTTCTCTTTCGGTTTTACCCCATTTATTGCGCGCATTTGGCTTTATTCCACTGTTGGGAGGACTTTTAGCCGTGCTTGCCGGCATCTGGGGTTTAATCATTCAGGTCAAAGCAGTCGAAATAACACATCACTTACCGCAAAATCGGGCCATTGCCGCCGTGCTGTTGCCCTATCTGTTGATCTTCTTTTTCCTGGCCATGCTGGCATTTATCGCCTTCGTAGGTATGATCATCTTCATCGCCAGTGCTTCGGGCTGATCCTCGGTGATCTTGTCAAAGCCGAATTTGTAAGTTTTTACAGTTTTTGCGATAATATTCCCGACTCTGACGTCAACCCTTTTGTGTGTTTGCGAAGTCACCGGTGGAGTGACTTGTTTAGGGATATAGCGTAAGACGTACGACAACGCAAGTCGTACCGCTTTTCCCATCTCTACACTTTGTTTGTGCTTTATCTCTTCTTGCCTTTTTCGCCGCCTGTCCAATCCGGTCACTAACAGTCCCATCACGGTGTTTGTTTACTCCGGGGTTTACCCATGGGCGCGCCAGGGCGCAGTTTGCCTTGTGTTGCGCACAATCCGCGATGGTCGCTTGTAGGTGATTCCTTCTTTTTTCGATCTAAAGATCCTTTGTCTGGCCACAGTCTCATTATGCAAACGGTGTTTCATCTGCACTGGCGTCCCCCAGCCGGGCCAGATACCGAGCCTCAATTCCTCGTCTGGGCCGAGACGGCACAGGCTCCCCAGCCTGCCCGACGACGCGGACGTTTACCAGCGCGCCCTCGGCCCCAACCACATCCCTTCACCCTAAGCGATGCCATCTCCTTGCGCGAGCTTCTGCGGGCCTTTGGCAACGATCTCATCACCCACGGCGCCGAGGATTTCATCCTTCAATTACCAAGCAGCCGTACTGGCCCCCAGCCCAGTCCCCAACTCATCCACAACTGGGAACTGGATACAAAAAACCTGTTCCTGGCACCGTGGCAGATTCATGGGTTACGTGTTCCCGTAGATTCTGTCGTCAGTATTTTCCGACAGGCACCGGTTGTACAACAAACTGCCGACTTCATTCTGGGGACAGATTTTCTTTTTTGGGGACGGGCATTTTATCTTGTGTTGCAGGGATTGGCACGACAACATTACATCCCCTCCTTGCAGACCGTCGAAGGAGACCAGGCGCAGTATCGCCCTGTGTGGCGCCCGGTCTATGACAGCCATGGTTTCCATGACAATGTGTGGAATTTAGCCAAGGCCATGCCGCCCCTATGTCGCAGCGAGATTGATGAGCCAGGGGAGGCGCCCTCGCCCCTTACCCTACTTCAAGATTTTACGGCGACGATGACCGATTTTCTCGTGCGTCAGTGGGGAAAAAATGCTCCCCACCGCCTGGGGTACTTGCATAACCACAATGATGTCGTCACCTGGCTGCGAGGATTGTTACTACCGGAAGCCACCATCCTCCAGACAGCAGATGGCACACAAACGTTCATCAAAGAAGTACTGGCATGGCAACGCAGCTTGGCGCCGGCCGGCAATACCAGCTATCGCATCGTCTTACGCCTGACACCTCCTCCCGCCAACCATAACCACAATACCTGGCATGTCCCCAAAAAAGGCTGGCGTTTATCTTACCATTTGCAGGCGCGCGAAGACCCCGATATTCTCGTTTCGGCGGAACAAGTGTGGCAAAACCCCAGCGAGATGCTCGTCTATCGTCAGCGACGCTTCCGGCATCCCCAAGAAAAGCTTCTCAAAGCTTTAGGCCAGGCAGCACGCATCTTTCCACCCATCGAACGCAGCCTGCAGGCGGCCACGCCGACCTACGTCGAACTGACCACGACCGAGGTATACGATTTTCTTCGCAATGCCGCCGATTTGTTGGTGCAAAGTGGTTTTTCGCTGATGATGCCTCCCTGGTGGGAGGAAGCTGGCGCCTGTCTTGGCCTGCGCCTCCACCTTTCACCCCTCACACCCCACCCTCCCGATGTAGCCCAGTCGAGCGAAGAGAAAGAGCGTCCGGTAGGGTACAGATGGGAACTGGTCTTGGGGGATCGAACACTCACACAGCAAGCTTTTGCCGAACTCGTGGCATTACGCTCGCCTTTGGTCGAACGGAATGGCCGCTGGCTGCGTTTGGACCCCGAACAAATCGAAGCAGCCGAGCGCTTTTGGAACAGACACAGTTTCGAGGGTGCCGTAGACTTGCGTGTGGCGATTCGTTCCGCCCTGGGACTCGATGAACACGTTGATATTGCCGGTCTCCCCGTGCTTCGTGTCGAAACCTCCGGTTGGCTGACCACTGTGATCCAGAGGCTAAGTGAGGGGGACGAAATCTTAGAGGAGGCGACTCAACCGGATAGCCTGCAAGGCGAACTACGTCCTTACCAGCGCTATGGCTACGCCTGGCTGCACGAACATCGTCATTTAGGCCTGGGGGCCTGCCTGGCCGATGATATGGGCCTGGGTAAATCAGTACAAGCCATTGCCTTACTGTTACGTGAGCAGGAAGAACTGGGGCAATTACCTGCCCCAACCTTATTGATTTGTCCCACCTCGCTACTCGGCAACTGGCGGCGCGAGATCGAGCGCTTTGCCCCACAACTACGAGTGTGGATACATTACGGCAGTGAGCGTCTACACGGCAAAGCTTTCGCCAATAAAGTAAGAAAATATGATGTGGTGCTTACCAGCTATGCCCTTGCCCGCCGCGACAGTGAAACCATCGAGAAAATACCGTGGTTCGGCTTGATTCTGGATGAAGCGCAAAAAATCAAAAATCCTAACACCCTCATTCACCAAGCTGTCATCCGCATTCCTTCTCAATTCCGTTTTGCCCTCACAGGCACGCCGGTCGAAAACCACCTCATCGAACTCTGGTCTCTCTTCCACTTTCTCAACAAGGGCTATTTTGGTAGTCGTACCAGTTTCCAGCGTCAATACGTTTTACCAATAGAACGCTACCGTGATCCCCTGGCCATCCGTCGCCTACACCGCATGGTGCAGCCATTTATCTTGCGACGCCTGAAAAGTGATCCCACCGTCATCCAAGATCTGCCCGAACGTCTGGACATGAAAGTCTATTGCACCCTCAGCGACGAACAGGCAGAGCTCTATCAGGCGGTGGTAGAAGAAGGATTGCCCCGCATTGCCGATAGCCGCGGACGTTCCCGACGCATCCATGTCTTCAATTTATTGACTCGTCTCAAACAGATTCTCAATCATCCCCTGCATTACTACCACAAAACAGCTCCCCCCGACCTTCAACAAGAAACGATCAGTAATCGCAGCGGTAAGCTCGATCGCCTCACAGAAATGCTGGAGGAAGTGCTGGATACCGGCGATAAAGCCCTGGTTTTCACCCAATTTGCGGAAATGGGGCAATTACTCACGACCCATTTGCAACAGACTTTCGATATCCCCATTCTTTACATGTATGGCGGTACCCCGCCCAAAAAACGGCAAGCCATCATCAACCAATTCCAGGATGACCCCCATTCTCCCCCCATCTTTGTCCTCACCCTCAAAACCGGCGGTCTCGGACTTAATCTAACGGCAGCTCACCATGTGTTTCACTTCGATCGCTGGTGGAACCCTGCCGTCGAGAATCAGGCCAGTGACCGCGCCTATCGTATCGGCCAGACTAAAAATGTGCAGGTACATAAATTCATCACCGCGGGTACGCTCGAAGAGTCTATCGATGAAATGATTGAACGGAAGCAAGGACTCAGTGAAGCTATTGTGGGATCAGGAGAAGAATGGTTAGCCACCTTATCCGATGATGAATTGATCCAGCTCCTCAAATTACAAAAAGATCGTCTCTAAACCATGGTCACTACCCCAAAGAACATCATTGCCAGTTGGGCCGACGCCTGGATAGATGCCCTGGCGCAGTTCTCACATCCAGGAAGAATGCGTCGCGGCCGTCAGTTTGCCAATCGTAAACACATTGCCCAATTCGTCGTGCGGCCGGGTGAGGTCCTTGCTCAGGTTAAAGAAGGGAATGCTGTTTACGACGTCCACCTCGAAGTGGAGCAACTGGATGACGAAACCTGGGACAAGATCCTCTCGATCCTCGCTTCTCGCGCCATCTTCAGTGCCCGCTTGCTCGCGGGAGAAATGCCCAAAGAAGTCGTGCATGTTTTTGATGAGGTCAACGCCCCCTTGTTTCCGCGAGCAGAAGAACTGCACGCCAGTTGCACCTGTGTCGATTGGCAAGTGCCCTGCAAACATCTCGCCGGACTCTATTACTGGCTAGCTGATCGTTTCGAAGAAGACCCCTTCCTCCTCTTTCAACTGCGGGGACGGAGTAAAGATGATGTACTCACAGCCTTACGATCACATCATCTTGCCTCCCAAGAAGCAGAAACAGAGAGACACGAGGAAGAGTTTCCCACCCCCACGCTTCTGGAATCGCTGAATACCTTTTGGGATATCGGTGAATCCATCGAAGCCGTCTCATTCAATATCAAAACACCCTCTATCACTGTTCCCCATTTACGCCGTCTCGGTGCACCCACCTTTACGCAACTCGACCTGATCAATCTTCTCTCGCCAATCTACCAGCAAGTCACCGAGGTCGCGCGCAAGTGGGCCTACCAGGAAACAGATTAATATCATGACTGAAACAGCCGTCAAAGCAATTCAAGAACAACTCTTTCGCCACTTTACACGCTTCGATATTGGTGCGTTACGCACCTTACTCGAATTCATCGATCATCCCAATCCCCTCTCTCTGCGTCGGGACGAAGCCATCTTCTATTTGATCGAAAATCTAAGCAATAAAAACGCCTTGCGCAAAATATGGCCCAAGCTGGACACCCTCACCCAGCAGGCCTTGAGTTTAACCGTCCATGCCACGGGTGGCCAATACCAACCCGATACCATGCGCCTGCGTTATGGCAGGGTTCCGCCCTCTCCCCAGCGCTATTGGAGTGGCTACAAACCCACCCCCCTCGACTTATTCCTCGATGAGAATCAGAAAATTCTCTCAGAGATGCTGCCCCTTCTGCGCGTGGTTGCCCCCAAACCAGAACCGTGGAAAATTCCCGTGCAGCCGGAACCTCCCGCCCGCTACGAAGCCATTGGTTTCGAACGCAGCCCCGCCCCAGTAATCCCTTTACAAGACCTGACCGCAGTTCTGGCGCTAATCGGTCAGGGACGTATCCAGATCAACGATCGCATCACCCCCACTTTCGACAGCATTCAACTCGTACTCGAAAATCTGGCTGCTGGCGACTTCTTCCAACTGGCTCCGGGCCAGGACCTGAGTGAAACCATTCGTCCTTATGGTCTCGTCCGCTTCGCCTACAGCAGTGGCTTTGCCACCCTCGGCGCGCGTAGTGGCCAGAACATCACCCTCAAACTCACGCCGCTTGGCTGGGAATGGCTGGCCAGCCCCAGCGCCGACCTCTTGTTAGATGCCCTGGAACGCTGGACCAAAAGCGATGATTACGACGAAATTGACCGCTTACCGCACCTGCGGAACACCAAAAAGCGAGACATCGAACGCACACCGCCCGGAAAACGGCGTGATCGCATTCTCGAAGCACTCTCCTGGTGCCCCCACAAGGAATGGATCAGCATTGCCGACTTTTTCACCGCCATCAAACTCTGGCAATTTGATTTCGAAATCGATCTCGATGGCTCCCTGGATGCAATCGACGACAGTACCGGGCGGAAACTCAAAATCGAGGCTCTGCGTGACCCCTGGCGAGCCAAACAAGGAGCTTACGTTCTTGTCATACTCATGGAAATGCTGGGCAGTATCGGCGCCCTCGAACTGGCCTATACCGAACCACAACACGCTCCCCCCTTGCTCGAGACCCCAACCGAAAACTGGCAACGACCAGTCCATCCTTACAGCCGCTACGACGGCTTGACCTACTTCCGCATCAATCCTCTCGGCGCCTATCTCTTCGGCCAGACCAACCGTTACAATTTACCCAGCCAAATTACCCAACCCATCTACTACATCGACGAAACCTATCACTTCCACACCGCCTCTACTCCCCTTTCCCCCTACGAAGCCCAAATCTTACCGCTGTTGGGGCGCAAAGATGAAAATGGGGTTTATTATCTGCACAAAGGCGATTGGTTGCGTTCTCAGCAGATCGAGGGTAACATTGATGAGCGGCGCAATCTCCTCATTTCTCGGCACGATGGCCCCTTGGCGCCGGCTGTCGAGGACTGGCTCGACCGCATCGAGGCAGATAGCACCGCCTTACGTCGCGGACGCACGATGATCACCATTCAGGTGCGCAATCCCGAAGTACGTAACACCATTCTCGAAGACCCCGAGCTTCGCCGCTATTGTCGCCTGTTAGACGACCGCACCTTAATCATCCCCAGCTCGCGTGAACATGCCTTCATGCGCCGGGTCATGGATTTAGGATACGGTATGGTCGGAGGGCCTTCTCTGAAGGAACGCTAGGAAACATCATGAAAGTCACCTGTCCATATTGTCATAACCAATGGTTTCTCACCCCAGAGAGCCTGAAACTAGCCCTGGAAAAAGCACCGGCCAAAAGCAAAAGTATCGGCGTCGAATGCCCCCGCTGCCGCAAGCTGGTCAAGATCGCTCGCCCCAAGCAGCGGCCTACACCCCCACCCGCTCCGGTCGAGCCCGAAGACTAAGCCTTATTACCTTAACAGTCCATTTTTAGCCCACAAGGCCAGAAAACGTTTAACACAGAGGCGCAAAGATGCTAGGAGCTTTTTTCCTCTTTGCGTCTCCACGTCTTTGCGTTAAAGTCTTCTTGGTTCCGGCTTGTCCGGGTTAGGGATGTGCAGCTTGATTTTTACTGGCCGCGCGTGGTATCCTAAAAACCAACATAAGCCCACGTAGCTCAGGGGATAGAGCACCTGCCTCCGGAGCAGGGTGTCGCAGGTTCGAATCCTGCCGTGGGTATTTTTGGCTTCCGACCCCGCCCGCTTGGAAGCCTTTTTATATGCAGGAGTGGGGCGCAATAATAACGCCCCGAAGGGCGAAAACGGCCTGATTGGCCAAACTAACCCGATAGTATTAGGCGCTTTTGCGGGGTATTGGGGCACCCCAGCCATAATTAACCCGGATTTGCTATTGTTTTTTGCCTGGGCCCATGCTATTCTGGCATTGTGGCCTGGCTTGAGCAGGCGACCCGAACATTTGCTATCAACCTTTTTCACCTCACGACAAAGGAGAAAATTCCATGACTCGAAAAAGATTAACCCTTGCTTTTAGCTTTATGCTGCTGCTGGCCCTGGTTGCCCTGCCCGCCGCTGCCCAAAGCTTCCCAGATCCTGGCACTGGCTCGACCTACACCGAGTTGGTGAATACAACCGCCGATGACGCCACCATCAACATCACCTATTACAACCAAAGTGGTGGCACCGTTGCTGGCCCTACCCGCACCATTCCTGGTAATGGCTCCACGGCAATCGATCCCGCCAGCAGCCAGTTACCGCAAGGTTTCAATGGCGCCGGTGTTGTTTCTTCTAACAAACAACTGGCTTCGGTTGTACAGACACAGTGGACGGGCGGCCCTGGTGACGGCTTCCAGATGGGTCTCTATTCCGGTGTCTCGGCTGGCTCCAGCAAGATTTGCTTCCCCAGTCTCTTCAAATACGCCCCCGCTATTGTTTCTTCCTTCACCGTGCAGAACACGGGCACCGGCGATGCTGACATCGAGCTGAAGTACTACAGCCGTGCCGGTAACCTGGAAGGCACCTTCACCGACACGATTCCCGTCGGCTCCCAGCACACCTATGACATGCGCACCCCCAGCGGCACCGTACCGAACGTGGCCAATGGTTGGGATGGCTCGGCCATGGTTTCCGTTACCAACGGCCAGACCATCGCTGGTGTAGGCGTCGTCAATCAGAGCGGTCGTTCCTCCACCTACAACGCCGCTGACTGCGCCGGTCTCTCTGGCTCGACCACCCTCGTGGTTCCCAGCCAGTACCGCGTCTACAACGCCGATCCCGCCGATCCCAACGACCGTACAAAATGGTCCTGGGTCCTGCTTTCCGCTTTGAACGTACAGAACCTGGAAAGCACAACGGCCAATGTCACCCTGCAATACACCCCTCGTGATCCCGCCAAGAACTCTCTGACCCTCAACCAGCAGATTCCCGCCAATTCCGCCGCTGGCTTCAACACTCGCGGTGGCATCAATGGCGCCAACCCCGAGGCATTTGATATTCTCGGCAACTTCTGGGATGGTACTGTCACCATTACGTCTGACAAGGCCATCGTAGCGACCGTCATCACGCAGTGGTTCCGTGGCTCCGGCCCCGAATCAGGCTACTACGCCGCCACCAATGCTGCCACTGGCCAGACCAAATTCTGGGTACCCGACGTACGCCGCATCAAAGTCGGTAGCGACTTCCCTGCCTACAGCGCCGTCATCATCCAGAACATTGGCAATGCCTCCACTACCGTCACCACAAAATTCTATGATCGCAGTGGCACCATGGTGCACAGCACCACAGACACCCTCACGGCCGGTCAAGGCATTGGCTACAACACCCGCGCCGGCACCGGTGGCACCTCTGCACTCGGTGATTCCTTCGAAGGCCACGCTGTGGTCGAGAGCGACGGCCAACCCCTTGCTGTCGTCTTGAACGGTATTGCTCGTAACCCCTTCGGTTCCGGCACCACCAACGGCGTCTCCCAATAATCCCCAGCAGCTTATTCCTGCTCACTATCAAGATGGCTGGCTCTTCGGAGCCAGCCTCTTTTTTATACCCGTTCCGTAAATAGGACACAGCTTGGTATCAAGCTTGACCAGTAAACCTGAAAACCAGTAGACCTGGACACCAGGCCGGTTGGAGGCGGCGCCGTCTTTTCCCGGTTTTCCGGTTTTCCGGTTTACAGGTTTTCCGGGTTACGGATGGTCTGTGCGCAGATTATTTTCATCATGATGGGTGTGCGTAGCGCGCACCCTCGGTCTGTTTCATTTTCTGGCCGAGGTAGTAAAAATTGCAGGCAAGGTGGGTCGCCCAGGTCGCATTCTCACACAAGAGATCAAGATACTTAAAGGGATGAACCAGCCAGGAAATCAGGGAGCGCATGGCCATTTTCAGGGGGCGGGTAGGCGTAAGAAGGAAAAGAGTATCACGGAAAAGTAAGGCCATGGCCGTGAATGGACCAGAACAAATCCCCTTTTCTGTCAGGATAAAGCCGTGTCGGGTAAAAAGGGCTTCGATACCACTGATGGTGTAGCGTTGATAATCATGGGGAGCCATGTGGTAAGCCCGTAGAAAAGGGATTTCACTGTAGACACGGCCTCCTTTTTTGAGAACTCGGGCCATCTCTGCCACTGCCAGCTCCGGATTTTGCACGTGTTCCAGAACCGAGGAGGAAAGGAATAAATCGATGCTGGCATCGCGGAAGGGAAGCTGCAATGCATCGGCAATGACATCGACATGACCGGCATGGGGAAGACCAAAACGGATGAGGCTATGGTAAGGCGCCAGGTATTGCCGAAAAACACGTTCGAGACCTGCGCCCAAGTTGACAACCACATGATCGGGATGATCCGGTTCTGCTTGCTGCAAGGCACGGGCAATCAGCCGACGACTGCGTCGTGTCCACACACGCTCTTCGGGCGGCGGTAGGAGACTGCGTAGACGGCCTTTCCAAGTGCGCGGCGGTGGTTTTGGGCCACCTTCAGCATAAAGGGCATACAGAGGATGATCGTCGGCGAGGAGGAGCCAGGTATTCTCCACACGAGGGTACTGACGCTGGCAATCATCACAGATAAGCGCCCGGCCCTCAAAATCTAACTGAAGATTGCCCCGACAAACAGGACAGACCCAGATGCTTTGCAGTTTAGTTTGAAGCAGGGGGGAGGCCATAGGCAGAAAGGAGGTTGGGAGGAGAGAATGGGGTGAGGGTATAATGATGACGATGAATCGTTTACTTTCTCGGTATCAGAATTGGGCTCGACGACTGCGCCGAAGGAGAACAGGAGGCGAGATTGGAACGCGGCCTCAGGATACCACAAATTTCCACCCAGAGGCGAAGCCGGGGCCTCTGGCAACAGATCTGTTTGCCCGTATCAAATCGATTCCAGGCTGGTTTACCTATGACGATTGTGTGCATTTCCATCTCGTGCTCAGCATGCAGAGTTATCTGGGCATCAAAGGTGATCTGCTGGAAATTGGCAGTTATCATGGCCGTTCTACTGCCTGCATGGCCGCGTATTTGCAACCAGGCGAACGTCTCGTGGTCTGTGACGCCTTTGAGCAGCCCACCGATGATGCTTACCATGACAAGCCTTCGCCCGCGCGCCTACGCCACAATCTCCTCCTCGTCAATCCCGAGCTGGATTGGGCGCAGGTGGATGTACGGGTGGGACTGAGTAGTGAATTGGAGTTGGGAGCAGCCCTTTTCCGCTTTATTCACATCGACGGCGGCCATTCGCCAGAGGTAGCGCTGGCAGACATGCGTTTATGTGCGGCCCATCTCGCTCCCCAAGGGGTAATGGTGATGGATGATTACGAAAATCGCTATTGGCCAGGGGTGACTGCGGCTGTTGACCTCTTTCTGGCCGAATATAGCGATTTTACGGTGCTGGCAGATCTGAATCGTCACGGCGCCATTGGCCGCAAAATCTATTTAGTCCGCAAAGCCGTACAATCATAGAAGTAAATTTGACTTGAGTCAGCAAATCAAAGAACACACTAGGGCGCTTGAATAGAGGCCACGGGCAAGGGATCGGCCATGCGCTCGCCTGTAACCGGATCATAAAATCCCGTTACGAGTGTGTATCCGCCCGCGGGCAGGCCGCGGGGTAGAGGAAGACGAAAGGTATCGACGACAATGTCGCCCGGTTTCCAAAGAGGAGAAGGTAAAAAGTCACCGCCGGGACGGTGGTCGTCGGCTTGCAGCACCTTTTCGCCTGCTTCATTATAGATTTGCATAAAACTATGCCAAACCGTCGGTGGTGTCTGCACCACCCGCCAGGTGAGCTTGACCCGGATCTCGCCACCAGGAGCCGTGTCCCCTGACCACTCGATATTCAGCCAGCGCAAATAGTCGCCATAGGGCATCTCGTAGCTGGGATCAGGAGTAGGGTGGGGGCCCAGGACTTCTGTCACGAAATAGCCCAGATTCTGCGTTTCGTACAATGCTTCCAGACCAGGCATACGCTTAACAACCACGACAGGACGACCGGTCTGTAAAGCCGACTTGAGCGTGGCATTGAGGTCTTCCCAGGCCGGCCCTGGGGCAATGAGAGGGAACAGGCCCGTTGCATCCGCTGCTTTACCCTCAACCTGTTGAAAATAGATGAGGGGGGTCATCTCATCCCGGTCATTGCTCACGAGGATCGCATTTTCAGGAAGGCCGGGAGTCGTCAGGATGCGCCGCCAAAAAGCACTGGCACTATCATCTTCACGACGATCGAAAACCTGGTGGTAAGAACGAAAATGCCAGACCGGCAACAGCAGCACCAATACGGCCAGAGCCATGAGACCATTACGCCAGCGAGGGCTACCAAAACGCAGCAGCAACTCGATGCCGTACACCAACCCCAACCCTAACCACAGGGTGGCAATGAGGTAGGCAGGGATATAGAACGTGTAAATATCACCGATCCCGTAGAAAAGGTTGAAGCCTACGATCAGCAGAAAACTGACCACAGTCAGCAACAGGGTAGGAATTTGCTCTTCCAAAAGTAATGCCAGCAAACCCAAGAGGATGAGAACCAATCCTGGCCAGCCAAAATGCAGCAACATCAACTGTGCCGCCTGAGGAATTTGGGCGACAGCCCCGGCCAGACCATGCAAAGCAGGAGCAAAACCCACACCGAGAATAAAGCGAATTACCCCTAAGAATGAGCCGTCATACAGCGTCAGGGTTTGCCCTGGGGCAAGGGTGGGGAAAAGCCAAGGACTAGCCGGCCCTCGCCAGGGCACATACAGATAAATCAACAATGGTACCAGGACAAATGGCAATAAACGCAACCAACGCCGCGGTTGCAACAACTCGGGTCGCTGCATAAGAACATACAAGAAAACGCCGGGCAGCAAAAAGGCGATGGTGAGATGATGAGTCAGACCTAAGCCAACCCACAACGCCAAGCCCCACGGTTGTGCTACGCTTCGAGCCTGACTCTGAAACCACTGCCGGTGCCCCAAAGCCAAGGTTGCTGCCAGCAGCCCGGCAACCATGACCGCGTGCAAGGTATAAACTTCGGCGCGAGTGGCCTCAGCCCAGAAGGTCGGGTTACCGGCAAACACCAGGGTGATGATTCCCCAGCCAACTGCTTCCCCGCTGCCAGCGCAAATGCTCAGTCAACTGACCAATCATTTCATGAGCCAGCCAATAGAACACTCCCACCGCCACGCCCCCCCACAAAGCACTAAAATGATTGACACCCTGCGCCGGATTAAGGCGGTATAGTCGATCCCACAGCCACCCTAAAAGATGAAACAAGGGATAGCCCGTAGGATGTGATAGTCCCAGCGTGGGCACGGTAAACTGAAATTCACCGGCATCACCGAAGAGAACGCCGGGAGCAGCGGTCGTGCGGTAAACCAGGAAAGCGATCAGGCCCAGAAGAAAAGCAATGGAAAAACGTCTTGTACGCATGAAATGAAGAGGGAGAATGCAGGGAGTAGGAACGCAC
>JAADFV010000233.1 GCA_013152695.1 Chloroflexota bacterium
CCATTCCCACCGAGCCCGAGCCTACGCTACCCCCTCTCCCCACCGATACGCCTCCTCCCCCCGCGCCAACACCCCTTCAACCGACTTCACCCCTGCCGACGCCGACGGCGGTACCTGTCACCGCCCCTCCGCCTACCTCCCCACCGGCAGCGCCGGCTCCAGCGACACCGACTCCGCCGCCCCTTGCTCCGGCACCGGCCACGCCAATTCAGGGTCCTCCCGACAGTGACGCTCCTCCCCCCCAGCCAATCAATCCGAACCCCGGAAACGCCGACCAGATGGTGCGTCTCATCGATACGTTCGTCCTTTACAGCGCCTATTTCTTCCTGGGTTGTGGATTCTTCTTGTTCCTCTTTTTGGCCATAGGACTGCTATTCCTGCATCGACGTTCCCAGCGCCTTGATCGACCACCCTTCGAATAGCCATGTCTCTTGTTTTACAACGCAAACGCTTGCTGCTGGTTGGGATTTTGCTGGCTGCCTGGGCCTGGCGTTTGACTGGGCTTGATTTCCAATCCTTGTGGCGCGATGAGATGGACAGCCTCTTGTTCGCCACACGTCCCTTGCCCCAGGTCTTGGCAAATTTCACCCGCCCTGGCGAAAACGGCCCCCTTTACTTCCTGCTCTTGCGTCCCTGGTTATGGCTGATGGGCCATAGCGAATATGCTTTACGTTTCCCCAGTGCCCTGGCTGGAGTCCTGGCCTTACCCTGGATTTACGTGTGGGGACGGAAGCTGTTCGGATTTCAGGTAGGTCTTCTGGCGATGGTGTTGCTGGCAGTTAATCCCTACCATCTATGGTACAGCCAAGAGGTTCGGATGTATAGCCTGTTGGTGGTGCTGATAATGGCTGCTTTGTGGGTCTTTGCCTGGGCTCTGGAACGCGGTGGCGCCGGTCGCTGGCTCCTCTGGCTGATTCTAACCTCGGTCTGTTTCTACATCCATGTATTTGGGGTGCTGGTCATTCCCTTGCAAGGTATTTGGTTCTTACTGGTGCCTCGCTGGCGCAAACGCTGGCGATCTTATGCTATCGCCCTGGCAGTGCTTATCCTGCCCTACTTACCCCTGGTATGGTGGCAGTGGAAACTTCTTGTCAACCCTAACTTTCGCACCGGGCATCCTTTTGTGCCGCTGGGGCAGATGCTACTTATTCTTTTTACGGCGCAAATCCAAGGAATTCCTCAGCGTTATGGCGTGTGGGGATTTTTGCCTGTTTTCTTCTTCCTTTTAGGGGGAATATTCCTGCATCGACGCCAGTGGCGTTCACGCTGGTTAGTGATTACCTGGTGGTTATTTCCCCCTGTTGCTCTTTTCGTTATTTCCTTGTTTTCTCCTATCTTCACAGACCGCTATCTTATCTGGATTTTACCGGCACTCTTGCTCTTCCTGGCCTGGGGCGCGTATCAAGTATGGCTTCTCAATCGCTCTGTTGCCCTCGTCTTGTTGCTCTTGTTGGTCGGTTTTCAGGGATGGGCGGGGTGGAAGCAGACTCATGTGCCGATCAAGTCTGACTTCCGTGCTGCCGCCGCCTATGTGGCCGGTCACCGTGAGAAAGACGAAGCATTGCTCTTTCTCATTCCGTATATCCGTCACACCTACCAATACTACGATCCTGGTCCCTACCCCTGGTTCGAGGCTCCGTACGCCAACCGCAAACCAGACGCAGCACATTTGCCATCCCGCATGCAAGCGGCAAGTGCCCCTTATGATGGTATCTGGCTCATCGAAAGTGAAGCCGATTTTTACGACAGAAAAGGCCTCATCCGTACCTGGCTGGAAGCACACGGCACATTAGAGGATGAGGCCCATTTCACGCGGGTGAGCGTATATCATTATCGCTTACAATGAGCATTCATTGGGACAAGGGAATCACCCTTAGCCCCCTGGTATAGCCGGTTTTCCAGCCACCCAATTACTCACATCCATAAAGGTGACAATCACCATAAAAGCCAGGAGTAAGGCAAAGCCGGCAAGATGCACCAGAGCTTCTCTCTCAGGGGGAATACGCTTGCGACGAAGCATCTCCACAAAGGCAAAAACGATGCGCCCCCCATCCAGGGCCGGGATAGGAAGTAAATTGAGTAGCCCCAAGTTAATGCTTAAAAACGCCGTCAGGGTCAATAAATCTCGCCAACCCTGACGGGCGACTTCGGCGGTAATACGCCCAATGGCAACCAAACCGCCCACACTTCCCTCAGGCGGGGAAGCATTGGGAGAAATCAAAGCGCGAAGCATATCACCCAGCCCTTGGATCATCATACCCAGCAGTTGTGTCGTCTGTTGTAACCCCCCGACTAAAGCCTGAACAGGCCCATAGCGTACGACGGTTAAGTCTTCAGGCGGGATGTAAGAAGTAATTTGGATACCCGTGGCGCCTTGTCCCGGTGGGACCTCCTCGGGTAGACGGGGGCGAAGTGAGGTTGTTATTTTCTCATCTCCACGCTGGACAGTGAGCTCAAGTTGTTTACCTGCATTCTCTTTGATAATCTTACTGACTTCTTCGATCCCTTTGACTTCTTTGCCGTTGATGGCGACGATAATGTCGCCGGCCGCCAATCCGGCGGCAGCAGCGGGTGTATCGGGAGAGACAGCAACAATTTGGACAGGAACAGTGGTGATATCACCTGTGAATTGCGGAATTCCTACCACCATTAAAAACGTATAGATCACGATTGCCGTCATAAAATTCATAAACGGTCCCGCCACCATGACGATGATCCGTCGCCAGGGTGCTACATTCGGTAGACTGTCGGGAGCATCGTAATCTCCCTCTTCACCTGCCATACGGACAAAGCCGCCAAAGGGCAGCCAGTTCAAGGTGTATTCAACACCACCTCGCTCGAACAATTTAACCATTCGGGGAGGATAACCAAAACCGAACTCTAAAACCCGTACGCCCATCCACTTTGCTGCCAGAAAATGCCCCAACTCATGTAAAAAGATCAAAACCCCGAGGACGGGGATTACGGCTAAACTGGTAATTTGAAATTGACCAAACATCGATGTTATTACCTACCTCTGTACTAAAATCAGGCCACTTTACTGCTTTTATTTCTTCTCAATACTTCGGTTGGGGCACAGCCGTGCGTCTGCTCGACGGGGCGGCTGTAAGGGTACCCTTTCCTGTTGAGGAGCTGCGCTCTTTCTGCAGAATAGAAAAGCGTACAGGCCTGGTATTCCTAAAAATAGTGTGTCGCGAGCGAGTAGACTTTCCGCTCAAGATGCCATTATAGCACAAGCGTGGCGCGATACTGTACTTTGATATACAGAAAACAGGTTAGCGGCAGGGCCACGATCACACATAATCCCCGGAACGACAGTGTTTATGTCATCCAATCCTCCAATTTTCTCACCACGTTCTCTCAACGGCTTTGCCCTGACAGTGTCCGTTGCACGTAGGCGCGCAGGGACGGAGAGAGAGAATGCGCCAGGGCGGTTTCGAGGACGGCACGGCCTTTGCCTCCACGTAGTCTGGCCAGGGCCCAGGCGGCATGGTTGGCTACCAAAGGAGGACTGTGGTACAGATGATGGCTCAGCCCTTCCAGGGCCGCTTCATCGCCCCAGTTGCCCGCCGCCACACACACATTACGCATAAACCCTTGCCAGCGCGCCCGACGCACGGCACTGCCGCGGAAACGTTGCTCAAAGTCACTTTCGGAGAGCGCCAGTAATTCAAGAAGGGGAGGAGCGATACGGTCGGGATGAGGTTGCAGGCGGGGATGGCTGGTGGTGGGAGCCCGACGATTCCAGGGGCATACATCCTGGCACACATCACAGCCAAATACCCAGTTCCCCATCCTACTTCGTAATGCCTGGGGAATTTCTCCTCGGAATTCGATGGTGAGATAGGAGATGCATTGACGGGCATCGAGCAGACCCGGCTCTACCAATGCCCCTGTTGGGCATTTCTGAAGACAGCGTGTGCAGCGCCCACAAGTAGCACTGTTTCCCTCCCTAAAATGCCACCAGGGGCCCATACCTGCGGTGGGTGTGGGCTCGAGGGTGGGAGGAGTATCGTAAATCAGGCGCTCTGGTGTGAGCAATCCGCCCAGAAAAAAATAGGAACCCAGCTGGGGATGAATGAGACAGGTGTTCTTGCCGATGAAACCAAGTCCGGCTTGTTTACCCCAAGAACGCTCCAAAAGGGGTGCACTGTCCACAAATACGCGCCCGCGGGAGGCGCGGCCTGTCTTTGCCGCCAACCATTGATCGAGAACGATGAGCGACTTACGCATGAGACGATGATAATCGCTCCCCAGGGCGTAACTGGCAATTTGGCCACGAGCAGGGTCCTGCCGCAATTCAGGAACAATGGCCTGGCCGTAATTGAGTCCTACAAGGATGATCGAACGCGCTTCTGCCAAAAGTTGGCGAGGATCAGCCTTGAGCTCCGTATGGCGGGCGAGATAATCCATCTCGCCGGCGTAACCGGCTGCGAGCCATTGTCGATAACGATCGAGATCAGGCGCAGGGCCAACCGCAGCAATGCCCACCAGGTCAAACCCCAATTCACGTGCTTTTTGCTTTATCTGCTTTGTTAACGTCGTCGCCTTGCGCGAATTTCCCACCTGATTCATGGCTGTGCCAGGGGTTCCTAAATCACTGCCAGATTCTGGAAAGTACC